>NZ_JBHYMC010000020.1:83608-110748 GCF_042742535.1 Streptomyces sp. NPDC058880 | reverse complement strand
AGGGGTGGTACGGGATCCCGTACCACCCCTCGGCCGTGTCCGCGTGCGGCGGCCGGCGCCGCCGGCTACAGCACCTTGGAGAGGAATGCCTTCGTGCGCTCGTGCTGGGGGTTGCCCAGCACCTCGCGGGGGTGGCCCGACTCGACCACGACGCCGCCGTCCATGAAGACGAGGTTGTCGCCGACCTCGCGGGCGAAGCCCATCTCGTGGGTGACAACGATCATGGTCATGCCCGACTCGGCGAGGTCCCGCATCACGTCCAGGACGTCGCCGACCAGCTCCGGGTCGAGGGCCGAAGTGGGCTCGTCGAAGAGCATCAGCTTCGGCTCCATGGCGAGCGCACGGGCGATCGCCACGCGCTGCTGCTGGCCGCCGGAGAGCTGGGAGGGGTAGTTCCCGCCCTTCTCACCGAGGCCGACCCGGTCCAGGAGGCGGACCGCGCGCTCGCGGGCCACCGCCTTGGACTCGCCCTTCACCATGACCGGGGCTTCCATGACGTTCTCCACGGCCGTCATGTGCGGGAAGAGGTTGAAGCGCTGGAAGACCATGCCGATGTCCCGGCGCTGGGCCGCGACCTCGCTGTCCTTCAGCTCGTAGAGCTTGTCGCCCTTCTGGCGGTAGCCGACGAGGTCCCCGTCGACGTACAACCGTCCGGCGTTGATCTGCTCCAGGTGGTTGATGCACCGCAGGAAGGTCGACTTGCCGGAGCCGGACGGGCCGACCAGGCAGAAGACCTCACGCGGGGCGACCTCCAGGTCGATGCCCTTGAGGATGTGCGCGGCACCGTAGGACTTGTGGACGCCCTCGGCCTTCACCATGGCAGTCGTCATCAGGCCACCGCCTTGCGGTTCGAGAGGCTGGACACTTTCGCCTTGATCTTCTGCAGCGGCGTGGGCGGCAGCGAGCGGAGCGCACCACGGGCGTAGCGGCGCTCCAGGTAGTACTGGCCGACGCTGAACACACTGGTCAGCGCGAGGTACCAGATCGAGGCGACGAAGAACATCTCCATCACCGCGAAGGAGGTGGACGCGATGTCCTGGGCCGCGCGCAGCAGGTCGAAGTACTGCACCGCGACGACGAGCGACGACGTCTTGAGCATGTTGATGAACTCGTTGCCCGTCGGAGGCACGATCACCCGCATGGCCTGCGGCAGGACGACACGGCGCATGGTCTGCGTCCGGGTCATGCCCAGCGCGTGCGAGGCCTCGGTCTGGCCCTCGTCGACCGACTGGATGCCGGCCCGGACGATCTCCGCCATGTACGCGCCCTCGTTGAGGCCGAGACCCAGCAGGGCGGCCAGGAAGGGCGTCATGACCTGGGTCATCTCGTCCTTGTAGAACCCGAGGTTCAGGATCGGGAAGATCAGGGCGAGGTTGAACCAGATGAGGAGCTGGACGTACACCGGGGTGCCGCGGAAGAGCCAGATGTAGAACCAGGCGATGGTGCTGGTGACCGGGTTCTTCGAGAGGCGCATCACGGCGAACAGGACACCGAGCGCCAGACCCAGGGCCATGGCGGTGACGCTGATCCAGATCGTGTTGCCGACGCCTCGCAGGATCGAGGGGTCGAACAGCTTCTCCGGCACGGTCGCCCAGCGCACGTTGCCCTGGGAGAAGGCGACGATGAGCGCCACGACCAGACCGATGACGACCACGGCACTGATCCAGCGGCCGTAGTGGCGGACCGGGATGGCGCGGATCGCCTCGGGGGGGACGGAACCGGCCGGCGGGGTGTCCGCCGGACCCGGGTCCTTGTCGAGCTTGTCAGTCACAGTGACTGCCCTTCAGTGTGCTGCGGTGGTACGCGGAGGTCAGGAACCGGCGTTGATCTTGGCCTCGGTCACGGCACCGGAGCCGGCGTTCCACTTGTCCAGGGCGGCCTTGTAGGTGCCGTCCTTGATGATCGCGTCGAGGGCTTCCTTCAGCGCGTCGCGCAGCTCGGTGTTCTTCTTGTCCACCGCGATGCCGAAGAGGCCGGCGTCGGTCGGGTTGGCGATGGCCTCGAACTCGTTGCCGCCGCCCGCGGTCTGCGCGATGTACGCGGCGACCGGGGAGTCGTTCAGGTCGGCGGCGGCGCCACCGGCCTTCACGCGGGTCTGGGCCTCGGCGTCGGTCGGGAAGGACTCGATCTTGAGCTCGGCCTTGCCGTCCGTCTTGCACTTCTCGGCCTGGGTCTTCGCGGCGTCCTCGTAGGTGGTGCCGCGCTGCACGGCGACCGTCTTGCCGCACAGGTCGTCGAGGGTCTTGATGCCCTGCGGGTTGCCCTTCTTGACCAGGATGCCGGTCGAGGCGGAGAAGTAGTCGACGAAGTCGACGCCGGCACCGGTCTTGGCACCCTTGTCGTCCAGGCCCTCCTGGCGGGCCTTGGTGTCGGTCAGGGAGGACATGACCAGGTCGCTGCGGCCGGTCTGCATGCTGCCGATCAGCGTGTCAAAGGTGCCCGACTCGAACTTGAACTGCACGCCGAGCTGCTTGCTCATGGCCGCCGCGATGTCGGGGTCGACACCGACGATCTTGCCACCCTCGGTGAACTCCATCGGCGCGTAGGTCGCGTCGGTGCCGACCTTGATCACACCGGCGTCCTGGATCTTCTTCGGGAGCTTGGAGAAGAGCGGCGCGCTGCTGTTGTTCGCCGCACCCGAGGGGGTCGAGGACGCCTTGTCGGTCTGGTCGCCACAGCCGGTGAGGATCAGGGCGCCGGCAACCGCGATCGCGCCGACCGCGGCGATCCGGGACCGGGCAGCGGTCGTACGACGGGTGGTGCTTGCGGTCATGGCTTCGTTCCTCCGGCAGGGGTGGAAAAGCATCGAAAAACGGTCGGACACGCACCATCGAGTGTCGCGACCTTGTGTGATTACGGCATCTTGCCATTCGGACTGAGACATTCAGGCTGCCCGCCAGGTCAAAATCGCATAACGGGCGCCCCGGGCAGGCCAACAGGACTGCGGGCAAGGGGGTTCGGGGCCGCAGATACTGCCGTGACCAGGCCCTTTGGGCGCAGTTTCTACGGAGCGCCACGCCGCGCCGGACGTGAAGGTTTGGACTTTTCACCAAAAGGCGGGCGGTCGGTCTACGGTTGAGCCGGAATCGACTCGTCTGAGCGAGTGTTCTTCGGGTAGAACAGATCCTTACACCCCTCATCCGGGGCTCAGGGCGCGCGTGCGGCGCGCCCGCGCGTACGAACCTCCCCTTCGCGGAGACGGGCCAACCGTCGATGCGGAGTACGGACGCGGTGCCCGCCCACCCCTTAACCAGGAGTGGCCACCCTCAACGAACAAAAGGAATTAAGGGGTCACACGAAGTGGCAGCGGAGATCGTCAACCCTCGCAGCGACAGTGCGACGGACAACAACCCCGACGCGGTGTTCGCGCTGCACCGGGGCGGCAAGATGGCCATCCAGGCCACGGTCCCGGTGAACGACAAGGACGACCTGTCCCTGGCGTACACCCCGGGCGTGGCGAAGGTGTGCACCGCCATCGCCGAGCAGCCGGAGCTGGTGAACGAGTACACCTGGAAGTCCAACGTGGTCGCCGTCGTCACCGACGGTACGGCCGTGCTCGGCCTCGGCGACATCGGCCCGGAGGCCTCCCTCCCCGTGATGGAGGGCAAGGCCATCCTCTTCAAGCAGTTCGGTGGCGTGGACGCGGTCCCGATCGCGCTCGCCACGAAGGACACGGACGAGATCGTCGAGACGGTCATCCGTCTGGCGCCGTCCTTCGGCGGGGTCAACCTGGAGGACATCTCCGCCCCCCGCTGCTTCGAGATCGAGCGGCGCCTCCAGGAGGCGCTGGACATCCCGATCTTCCACGACGACCAGCACGGCACGGCCATCGTGACGCTGGCCGCGCTGCGCAACGCCGCGAAGCTCACGGGTCGCACCCTCGGCGACCTGCGCGCCGTGATCGCGGGCGCGGGCGCGGCGGGGATCGCTATCGCCAAGATCCTGGTGGACGCGGGGATCGGCGACGTCTGCGTCACCGACCGCAAGGGCGTCGTGTCCGCCGACCGCTCCGACCTGACGGACGTCAAGGCGGAGATTGCGGGACTGACCAACAAGACCGGCCGGACCGGCTCGCTGGAGCAGGCCCTGGCGGGCGCGGACGTGTTCATCGGCGTCTCCGGCGGCTCCGTCGCCGAGGAGGCGGTGGCCACGATGGCGAAGGACGCGTTCGTCTTCGCCATGGCCAACCCGAACCCGGAGGTCCACCCGGACGTCGCGCACAAGTACGCGGCGGTCGTGGCCACGGGTCGTTCGGACTTCCCGAACCAGATCAACAACGTGCTGGCGTTCCCCGGCATCTTCGCCGGCGCCTTCAAGGTGCGCGCCACCCGGATCACCGAGGGCATGAAGATCGCCGCCGCCGACGCCATCGCCGGTGTCGTCGGTGACGAGCTCGCCGCCGACTACGTGATCCCCTCCCCGTTCGACCCCCGCGTCGCCACGGCCGTCGCCGCGGCCGTCGCCGCCGCGGCCAAGGCCGACGGCGTGGCCCGTCTGGCCTGACCGGGGACCCGTGCGGTACGCGAAGAGGCCCGGCCGGATCACTCCGGCCGGGCCTCTTCGCGCGGGCGCGGCGCCCGCTCGGCGCGGTCCGGGCGGGCTCTGCCGGTCCCGCGCCGCCGCGACCGGCGCCCCGTCCATCGCCCCGAGGCCGGGCCCGGTGCGACGAAGGCCTCACCGGCATGGTCGCGGCAGGTCTGGAACCGCGCCCTACCGAGCGGTAGCGTCGCCGCATGTTCGCTGCCTATGCCGCCCGAATCGACCGTGACCAGCCGCTGAACGGCCTTGTGCTGGGCGACCGCCCCGCGCCGCAGGCCCGCCCCGGCTGGGTGACCGTGAACGTCAAGGCCGCCTCCCTCAACCACCACGACCTGTGGTCCCTGCGCGGGGTGGGCCTGGGCGAGGAGAGCCTCCCGATGATCCTCGGCTGCGACGCCGCCGGGATCGACCAGGACGGCAACGAGGTCGTCCTGCACTCCGTGATCGGCCAGAGCGGCCACGGGGTCGGCCCGGACGAACCCCGCTCGATCCTGACCGAGCGCTACCAGGGCACCTTCGCCGAGCAGGTGACCGTCCCCGCCTGGAACGTCCTGCGCAAGCCCGCCGAGCTCTCCTTCGAGGAGGCCGCCTGCCTCCCGACGGCCTGGCTGACGGCGTACCGGATGCTCTTCACCAACGCGGGAGTCCGCCCCGGCGACTCCGTCCTGGTCCAGGGCGCCGGCGGCGGTGTCGCGACCGCCGCGATCGCCCTGGGCAAGGCGGCGGGCCTGCGGGTCTTCGCCACCAGCCGGGACGAGGCCAAGCGCAAGCGGGCCGTGGAGCTCGGTGCAGTGGATGCGTTCGAGCCGGGCGCGCGGCTGCCGCAGCGGGTGGACGCCGTGATCGAGACCGTGGGTGCGGCCACCTGGTCCCATTCGGTGAAGTCCCTGCGTCCCGGCGGCACCCTGGTGATCTCCGGCGCCACGAGCGGCGACCGGCCGGCGCACGCCGAGCTGACCCGGATCTTCTTCCTGGAGCTCAAGGTCGTCGGCTCCACCATGGGTTCAAAGGACGAGCTGGAGGACCTCCTCGCCTTCTGCGCCACGACGGGGCTGCGGCCGGTCATCGACGAGGTGCTGCCGCTGGACCGGGCGCGCGAGGGCTTCGAGAAGCTCGCTTCGGGCGACCTCTTCGGGAAGGTCGTCCTCAAGCCCTGACCGGCCGCGAGGCCTCCACCCGGCCGCACGTCCATCTGGGGTGACGCACCTCTCGCGTCACCCCAGATGGACAGCCATGGCCGAAGCCACCGACAGGGCTCGAAGAAGGCCCTGGAGCAGTCCCTGCGCATCGCTCCGGGCCGCAAGGACACCGCATCGGGAACCTGCACCTGCTGCCGGCCCTGCTCTCCCGCCCCGCGCAGCCGGCCCGGCGGAGCCTGCGCTACGGCCGGGCGCCGAGGGCCGTCGCCAGTCGGGCGGCGGCGGCCGCGAGGTGGTCGCGGGCCTCGGCCACGCCGGCCGCGGTCACCCCGTGGTCCCGCGCGGCGTCGCGCACCTCGTCGCGGAAGCGGTCCAGCAGCCGGTCCAGGTCACGGGCGGGATCACCGGTCGGCGTCAGATCCGCAGCCCAGCCCGAAGCCCGACCCGCGTCCGCCGCCGCGTCAGCCGTAGCCGCAGCGTCGGGTCCGCCCGCCGCGCCCGGACCCTGGGCGCCGCCACCGAGCCAGGCGCCGGCCAGGCTGCCCAGGACGCCGCCGGACCTGGTGAACTGCTCCTGGAGCTGGCCCGCGATGCGCTGGACCTCCTCGCGGGCCCGGTCCTGGGCCTCCTTGGCCTGGCGGCGGGCCGCCTGCGCCTCCTCGCGGGCCCGGCGGCTCTCGTCCTTCGCCCGGCGGGCCTGCTCCTTCCACTCCTGCCTGGCCTTGCGCAGTTCCTCCTTGGCCGCCTTCCAGGAATCCTCCTCGCCCACCCGGGTTGCCGAGGCGGAGGCCGCCGCCCGCATCTCGCGCCGCAGATCGCCCGCCGCGCCGCGGACGTCGCTGCGGATCTCCGCGGCCAGCTCGGTGACCGAGTCGCGGATCTCCAGCTCCAGATCGGCCAGTTCACCGCTGCGGTCGGCCAGTTCGGCGCGCCCCGCCTCGGTGATGGAGTACACCTTGCGCCCGCCTTCGGTGGCGTACGTGACCAGGCCCTCCGCCTCCAGCTTGGACAGGCGCGGGTAGACCGTGCCCGCCGAGGGGGCGTAGAGGCCGTGGAAGCGCTCCTCCAGCAGGCGGATCACCTCGTAGCCGTGGCGCGGGGCCTCGTCCAGCAGTTTGAGGAGATAGAGGCGGAGGCGGCCGTGGGCGAAGACGGGCGGCATCTCAGAGCACCTTCTTGTCGAGCGCGAGCGGAGCGGGGGCCTCGGGGTCGGCCTGCGGGCGGCGCAGCAGGGCGATGGCGCCGGAGACCGTGGTGGCCCGCAGGGTGCCGGCGCCGGAGCCGAGCGTGCCGGTGATCCGCTTGGCACCGAGCTGGCCGGAGACCCGCAGGTCCTCGAAGGCGTTGGACACGCCGCCGGTGGCGGTGTTGGCCTCGACGCGGGCGTCGGCGGGGTGCGGGAGGCGGATCGCGACCTGGCCGGAGACGGAGTTCAGGGCGATGTCCACCGGGCGCTCGGCGGCCGGACCGGGGTCCAGGTCGATCAGCATGTCGCCGCTGACCGAGTCGGCGCGCACGCTCACGTCGGCGCCGTCGACGACGGTCAGCCCGCCCGACACCGAGTGGAAGCCGAGGGCGCCGGTGACGGACTGGGCCTCGACGCTGCCGGACACTGTGTGTGCCTTGACCCGGCCGGACAGTCCGACCAGCGTGGCGTCACCGGAGACGCCCTTCACGTCGGTCTCGCCGGAGATGCCGGAGACGAAGGCGGTCGCGTCGACCGTGGCGACGTGGACGCGGGTGGCGGCGGGCACAGTAAGGGTGACCGCGGCGCGGCGCTCCCACACCTTGCGGCCGGAGGAGGATCCGGACGACCAGGCCTTCCAGGGCTTGTCCTCGAACCACTGCTTGAGGCCCTGGGAGCCGTTCCAGGGGACGTCCTCGTAGGAGACGGTGAGGACCCCGCCCTCCTGCACGACGTACAGGGGGGCTCCGTCGACCTCGGTGACCTCCAGGCGGGCCGGGCCCTCCTCGGCCGCGACCACGTTCACCGTGCCGCTCACGACGCGTACGCGGAGCTCGGCCACCGGCTCCTCGAAGGTGATCTTCTGCGGTTCGGCGAAGTGCCACGTCGACCGCGACGGCTGGGACGACTGCTCTGACATGGTGCTGATCCTCCTCGTGCGTTCACGGACCGGGCTCGACGCACGCAACATATCGCGTCTTCTTCAGAACACGATATATCGCGCTTGGGTGAAGTCAAGCGCCACTCCGCGTTCCGCCGTCCGGGGGGCTGCACCCGGCATGCGGGCAGGCCGGCTCCGGGGACCCGGCCGACGGCTCGCCGCGGACGGTCGCCCGGGATCCGGGGTACGGGCCGGCAGCCGACCGGCTTCCGGACCCCGGCCCGGGGTGCCCCCGGGCCGACCGGTCGCCGGGCATGCGCGCGGAATCGGGGGGCGGCCGATCAGGGCCCGCCGACCCGGACCGTCCGGTGCCGTGAACCGCGGGCCGGCCGCGTTCCGCGGGACGCCCCCCGGCGGGTCGCGAGGAGCCTCGCCGGGGTCAGGCAGCCTCCAGCAGCGGGCTCGCGTGGTGGTGCAGCCACGCCCGGTAAGGGGGCGTGCGCAGGGCGGCCTCGCGGTAGGCCGCGCGGAGGTCCTCGTAGACCTCGGCGTGCGCGCCCGGGCGGGTCGCCAGGAGCAGCCGCACGGCCAGGGGATCCCCGCACAGCGGCCGGATCGCCATGTCCTCGCGCGGCCCGGAGGTCGGCTGGCAGGGTGCGACCGCCTCGCCGGAGATGATCAGCGAGGTCGCCGTGTGGTAGTCGGTGTGCAGCACCGGCGGGTCGAGTCCGGCCCCGGCGAAGACCCTGCGCAGGCCGTCCCATTCGCCGTCGACCGACGGATCCACCGCCCAGCGGTCCGCGGCCAGGTCCCGTAAGGAGACGATCTCCTGCCGCGCGGCGGGGTGGTCCCTCGGCATCGAGACGAACTGCGGCTCGCGTTCCATCAGCACGCGCGTCTGGAGCCCGTCGGGCAGCCGCAGCGGGCTGCCCTCCACCTCGTGCACGAAGGCCACGTCCAGTTGCCCCGCGGCCACCATCCTGAGCAGCGCGTTCGCGGACACGTCCACCAGGAGGGAGGTCTCGGTGTCGGGCAGCCGCCGATGGAGGCGCCGCAGCCACCCGGGCAGGGCCCGGCTGGCCGTCGAGCCGATGCGCAGCCGGGGGCCGTGAGCCTGTGCGCGGGCCTCCGCCACCAGAGCGGCCATGTCGGCGAGAAGCGGTCGGGCCCTGCCGAGCACGGTGCGGCCGAACGGGGTGGGCCGGCATCCGGTCCGCTCGCGCAGGAACAGCTCGCCGTCCAGGGCTCGTTCGATGCGGCGCAGCTGTGTGGTCAACGAGGGCTGGCTCACGCCGAGTTGCCGGGCGGCCTTGTGCAGGCTGCCGGCGTCGGCGATGGCGCACAGCGCGCGCAGGTGCCTGACCTCAAGCTCCATGACCTGAGGGTAGGCCGGGCCCGTGGACCGCACCAGCCGCCGATAGCCCCCCGAATCCCGCCATTCTCATGCTAGTTGGGCTGACGAAATTCCCCCGATAGCCCGACGCTATCGGCCAGTGACATCATCCGCCGACCCGTTCCGCTCCCGCAGACTCCGGTACCGAACGACCCACCCCCCACCGCACCGGACGAGTAGGAGCTCCCCCACATGCGCCACTCCCGTAAGGCCCTGCTGGCGACCGCCGTCGGCATCGGTCTCGCCGCCACCCTCGGCGCCGTCCCCACCGCAGCCGCCGCACCCGCCGCCGTCGGCAACGCCGCCAGCTACGCGGCGTACGAGCGTTCACCGGAGAACGCGGCCGCCAACCGCGCCTTCTTCGAGGCCGTGCAGCGCTCGGTGGCCGAGCAGCGCGCCGCCAACCCCGGCGCCCTCGCCGTCACCGTCACGTACAACACCCGTTACGCGCCGAGTTTCCGTACCCAGATAGCCAGCTCCACCCGCATCTGGAACAGCTCGGTCACCAACGTGAAGCTGCAGGAGGTGTCCTCCGGCGGGAACTTCTCGTACTACGAGGGCAACGACTCGCGCGGCTCGTACGCGAGCACGGACGGGCACGGACGGGGCTACATCTTCCTCGACTACCGCCAGAACCAGCAGTACAACTCCACCCGGGTGACCTCGCACGAGACCGGCCACGTGCTGGGCCTGCCGGACCACTACTCGGGCCCGTGCAGCGAGCTGATGTCGGGCGGCGGCCCGGGCACCTCGTGCCAGAACGCCACCCCGAACTACGCCGAGCGGACGCGCGTCAACCAGCTTTGGGCCAACGGCTTCGCCTCCGGCCTGGGCACGAAGGAGCTCGCCCCCACGGGCTGAGTCACCGCTCCCGGCGCTCCACGGATTCCGTGCAGTCGGGGTTCCGACAGGGACCCCGACTCCACACCGGGACGAAGACCCCGAGTGACTTGCGCCGCCCGACCACCGTGTCGACGCGGCGCCCGCAGGCCGGGCACGTCTGCTGTTCGTGCCCGGCCTGCGGGGCCACCGTCTCGTGCGCGTGCTGTCCACCGGCCATACCTCCACGGTAGGCCGGTTTTCGCATCTCCGTCGGGTCAGCCCTTGCGGACGTAGGTGCTGACGATCTGGCCGCCGCCGAGGGCGGTGACCCCGGTGAGCTCCAGGGGCCGCACACCGAAGCCGGCGCGCGTCATCGGCATGCCGGTGCCCGTGAAGACCGGATAGGTCTTCACGACGAACTCGTCGATCTCGTCGATCAGCTGGGTGGCGAGGTCCGCGCCGCCGCAGAGCCAGATGCCGAGCCCGTCCCGGGCCTTGAGCTCACGGACGCGGGCCGCCACGTCACCGCTGATCAGCCGCACCTGAGGGTCGGGCGGGGTGGTGAGGGAGCGCGAGACGACGTACTGCTCGGGCAGGTGGCCGTAGGGGCTGCTCATACCGGCCTTGAGGCCGGGCTCGTAGGTGGCGCGCCCCATGAGGACCGCATCGAAGCGCTTGGGCGGGGTGTCGGCGATCCCGAGCTGCGCGCGCGCCTGGGCGGCGATGGTCTCCGGGTACTCGGCCTTGAGGTGCTCGATGAATGCGCCGTCGAGGTGGCTGTAGAAGAAGTCGCCGTCGCCGTCCGGGGCGCCGATGAACCCGTCGACGGTGGTGGCGATGAAGTACGTGAGCCTGCGCAAGCGATTCTCTTCCGTCCGACAGTGCCGCCACACCGGGGCACGTCAAGCAAAGTACTGCGGGCGAAGTGGTTACGCAAGCTCCCGCCGCCTTCGGATCCGCCACCACCTCCGGGTCCGCCACCGCCTCCGGGCCGTCAGCCCCTGGGCTTGCGCCACATCGGCCACATCAGCGGCCCGTCGGGCAGTCGCACCGCCTCGCCGGTGAACTCCCAGCCGAGTCGCTCGTAGAGACCCCTGCTCCGCTCACTGCTCGCCTCCAGGTACGCCGGCACG
Organism: Streptomyces sp. NPDC058880; assembly: GCF_042742535.1. Lineage (NCBI taxonomy): Bacteria > Bacillati > Actinomycetota > Actinomycetes > Kitasatosporales > Streptomycetaceae > Streptomyces > Streptomyces sp. NPDC058880. The sequence goes on along the minus strand of NZ_JBHYMC010000020.1, from coordinate 99,656 downwards.
CCCTCGCGGTCACAGCGCTCCAGCACCGGCCTCATCAGCTCGGTGCCCAACCCCTCCCCCTGACGCCCCGGGGCGACCGCGATCATCAGCAGGTACTCGTGCTCCTCGGACGTCGGATGCACCGCGCCGGTCAGCCGCCCCACCAGCTCGCACCGCTCGTTGTCGGGGTCGGCTACGGCCCGCATCCGCGCCGGGACCTCGTCCTCGCCCTCCGGCTCACCCGCGGGGATCCGCAGCCACAGTGCCGCTGCCGAGCCGTCCACCGCATAGTCGATCCGACCCTCGTCCAGCGCGACGTCCACGAAGACGCCCAGGAACCTCCCGTGCACGGCGGCCCGGTGCTCCGGGTCCGGGAAGACCCAGCTGCTCACCGGGTCGGCGCGGAAGGCCTCGTCGAGCAGCCTCGCCACCGCGTCCCGGTCCGACCGATCCGCCTGACGTATCTCCAGCGCCACTGGCCACACCCTTCGCTCACGCGTCAACAACCGTCAGCGATACTAGAGTTGGCGCCGCCATGCGGTAAGGCCCGTTCCGGCACCGTGCGGTGCGGGAACGGGCCTCCCCCCGTCGTCCGCGGGCGATCACCTCGTACGGCGCGTCACGAATTCCGCCAGCGACAGCAGCCCGCCCGCCGCCCCGAGGTCCGGCACGGCCCGGGACAGCTGCTGGACCGCGCGCCCCATCCGGTCGGCGGCCTGGGCCTGGGCCCAGTCCCGCCCGCCGGCCCGTTCCACCGCGTCGGCCGCCCTGCACACGTCGTCCCCGGTCATGGGACCCGCGTACAGGTCGGCGAGCTGCCGGCCCGCCGCGGTGCCCGAGGTGAGGGCGGCCACGACCGGCAGGGACTTCTTGCGGGCCACCAGGTCGGCCCCTGCGGACTTGCCGGTGTGCCCCGGGTCCCCCCAGATGCCGATCAGGTCGTCGATGAGCTGGAAGGCCAGGCCCGCCTCCCGGCCGAAGGCGTCCATGGCGTCGACCTCCTCCGCTCCGGCCCCCGCGTACAGCGCACCCAGCGCGCACGCGCAGCCCAGCAGCGCCCCGGTCTTGGCCGCCGCCATGGTCAGGCACTCGTCGAGCGAGACGTCCCGGCGCTGCTCGAAGGCGCAGTCGGCCTGCTGGCCGGCGCACAGCTCGATGAGGCAGGCCGAGAGTCGGGACGAGGCCGCCGCGGCGGCGGGGTGCGGATCGTCGGCGAGCAGCCGCTGGGCGAGCGCCATCATGGCGTCGCCCGTGATGATCGCGTCCGGCGTGCCGAAGACCGTCCAGGCGGTGGCCCGGCCGCGGCGGCGGACGTCCTTGTCGATGACGTCGTCGTGCAGCAGCGTGAAGTTGTGCGCCAGCTCCACCGCCACCGCGGCCCGCACGGCGTGGTCGACCGGTCCGGCGCCGCCCAACCCCTGCAGGGCCTGGGCCGCGGCGAGCACCAGGGCCGGGCGGATCGCCTTGCCGGGACTGCCCTCGGCCGGGGTTCCGTCCGCCTGCTCCCAGCCGAAGTGGTACATGGCCACGCGCCGCATCCCGCCGGGCAGGCTCTCGACGCTGCGGCGCAGTTCCGGGTCGACCGCCTCCCTCGTCCGCTCCAGCAGGGCCGCGGCCTCCTGACCCTCGCCGGTCACGATCGCGCTCATCCCGCTCAGCGCCAGCGGCCGATCTCGACGTTCTCCAGCACGCCGAGCGCGTCCGGCACCAGCACCGCGGCGGAGAAGTACGCGGTGACCAGGTACGAGATGATCGCCTGCTCGCTGATCCCCATGAAGCGGACCGACAGGCTCGGCTCGATCTCGTCCGGGAGGCCCGGCTGGTGCAGGCCGATCACGCCCTGCTCCTCCTCGCCGGTGCGCATGCACAGGATGGAGGTGGTGCGGGCGTCGCTGATCGGGATCTTGTTGCTCGGGAAGATGGGCACACCGCGCCAGGTGGTCACCCGGGTGCCGTCGACGTCCACCGTCTCCGGGTAGATCCCGCGCTTGTTGCACTCGCGGCCGAAGGCGGCGATGGCCTTGGGGTGCGCGAGGAAGAGCTTGGAGCCGCGCCGCATGCTGAGCAGCTGGTCCATGTCGTCGGGGCTGGGGCCGCCGTCGTGCGGCTGGATGCGCTGGTCGTAGTCGGCGTTGTGGAGCAGGCCGAAGTCGCGGTTGTTGAGCATCTCGTGCTCCTGGCGCTCGCGCAGCGCCTCGACCGTCAGCCGCAACTGCTGCTCGGTCTGGTTCATCGGGTGGTTGTAGAGGTCGGCGACGCGCGAGTGCACGCGCAGGACGGTCTGCGCGATGGAGAGTTCGTACTCGCGCGGGCGGGCCTCGTAGTCCACGAAGGTGCCGGGGAGGACGGCCTCGCCCTGGTGGCCGGCCGAGAGGTCGATCTCCGCCTCGCCGTACTTGTTGGTGCGCTGGGCGGGCGCCGAGCGCACGCGGTCCAGGTGCTCGCGCAGCGAGGGGACCCGGTCGGCCAGCAGTTGGAAGTCCTGCCGGGACAGGGCGAGGGCGGTGCCGGGGGTGGCGGCGCGGGCGGTGTACTCCCAAATCGATTCTTCATCGACGAGGGAGTCCTCGCCGAAGTAGGCGCCGTCGGCGACGGTCCGCAGGACGGCGTCGTCCCCGTAGGGGCCCGGACCGATCTGGTCGATGCGGCCGTGCGCGAGGAGGAAGACCCCGTCGGACGGGCTGCCGAAGGAAGTCAGCTCCTGACCGACCTCGAAGTCGATCTGTCGGCACCGCTGGGCGAGTTCACCCAGCACATCGAGGTCCTCGTAGTCGCGCAGCAGCGGGAGTTCGCCGAGCTCGGCCGGGATCACCTGGACCTGGGTCCCGGTCTTGACGAACTCCACGACGCCGTTGCCGACCGAGTAGCTCAGCCGCCGGTTCACCCGGTAGGTGCCGCCCTGCACCGACACCCACGGCAGCGCCTTCAGCAGCCACCGCGAAGTGATCTCCTGCATCTGCGGCGCGGACTTGGTCGTGGTTGCCAAGTTCCGCGCGGCCGCCGTCCCCAGACTGCGCTGCGGTGTCTGGGCTTCGGACTCGGAACCTGCCTGGACCGACATGTCTTTCCCTTTCGATCACTCCATGGGTCTGCAGGGGCAGCCTTTCAGCACGCAACGTGGTGGGACCATTACACAAAAGGGTGGGACTACTCGACCGGGAGGCGGGGCACTGTCTCGGATCGAACTCCCCGCCCTCGCATCGCGGGAGGCCTTCGCGGCCCATCGGTTTCGGCCAAGACGGGACTCCTCCGCACTTTAATTTGTATCTGGGATGCGAATTTTCTACGGTGGCCCCATGCGGCTGACCCGATTCACCGACCTGGCGCTGCGCACCCTGATGCGCCTGGCCGTCGAGGAGACGGACCTCCCGACCACCCGCGACGTGGCGGCGACGATGGAGGTCCCCTACACCCATACCGCCAAGGTGGTCGCCAGGCTGCAACACCTCGGCCTGGTCGAGGCGCGGCGCGGCCGCGGCGGGGGGCTCGCCCTGACCGGCGCCGGACGGGCCGCCTCGGTGGGCGCGGTGGTGCGTGAGCTGGAGGGCGCCGGCGATGTCGTCGACTGCGACGGCACCACCCCCTGCCCGCTGCGCGGCGCCTGCGTGCTGCGCGGCGCGCTGCGCCGGGCACAGGAGGCGTTCTTCGCCGAACTGGACCCCCTGACGGTGAACGACCTGGTGGCAGCCCCGACCGGTCCGCTCCTCCTGGGCATCGCGAGCAGGGCACCCTCGGGGGCCGAAGGGCCCTGACCGTCGGGGCCGGTTGGCCGGTTACCGCCGCCCTCCGGACGCCATAGCCTCACCCCGACGGGAGTTCGAACAGAAGTCCGCACCGGCGCGGGCCTCTGCGATCAAAAATACGCATCTAAGATGCCAATTAATGAACCAGTTCCACCACGCAAGGAGTTCCCCATGCTGTCCGCGAAGTCGACCGCGACCGTCCGAGCCACCCTGCCCGCCGTCGGAGCGGCCATCGGCGACATAACGGAGCTCTTCTACGCGAAGCTCTTCACGGCCCACCCGGAGCTGCTCCGCGACCTCTTCAACCGGGGCAACCAGAACGCGGGCCTCCAGAAGCAGGCACTCGCCGGCTCCATCGCCGCCTTCGCCACCCACCTCGTCGAGCACCCGGACACCCGGCCCGACGTGATGCTCACCCGCATCGCACACAAGCACGCCAGCCTCGGCGTCACCCGCGAGCAGTACGCGGTCGTCCACCAGCACCTCTTCGAGGCGATCGCCGAGACCCTCGGCGAGGCCGTCACGCCCGAGGTCGCCCAGGCCTGGGACGAGGTCTACTGGCTGATGGCGAACGCCCTCGTGGCCATCGAGAACCGCCTCTACGCCGGGCACCGGATCGCCGCCGGCGACGTGTGGCGGGAGTGGACCGTCACCGGCCGCACCGAGGAGACGGCCGACTGCGCCACCTTCCGGATCACCCCCGCCGACGACGCCCCCGCACCCGCGCACCTGCCCGGCCAGTACGTCTCCGTCCAGGTCGAACTCCCCGACGGAGCCCGTCAGATCCGCCAGTACAGCCTCTCCGGCGCGCCCGGCTCCGACGTCCGCACCATCACCGTCAAGCGGGTCCACGGCCCGGCCGCCGGGGGCCCCGACGGCGAGGTCTCCAACCACCTGCACACCCACGTCCGCACCGGCCACGCGCTGCGGGTCTCCGCGCCGTTCGGCGACCTGGTGCTGACGGACCGTGCGAACCCGATCCTGCTCGCCTCGGCGGGCATCGGCTGCACACCGATGCTCGCGATGCTGGAGCACCTGGCCGAGACCGGGCACACCGCACCGGTGACGGTGCTGCACGCCGACCGCTCCCCCGCGGACCACCCGCTGCGGGCCGACCACCGGGCCCTGACCCACAAGCTGGCCGACGCCTCGGCCCGCTTCTGGTACGAGGAGGCGGCGGAGCCCGGCGACGGCGAGGGCCTCATGAACCTCTCGGACCTGCACGTCGCCCCGGGCACCAGCGCCTACCTGTGCGGGCCGCTCCCGTTCATGCGGTCGGTCCGCGAGCAGCTGATCGCCAAGGGCGTGTCGCCCGCCGACATCCACTACGAGGTGTTCGGCCCGGACCTGTGGCTCGCCTCCGCGTGACGACTGTCCGGATTCGCTCGCTCACCGTACGAGAACAGTAGCCGCGGAAGGGCCGCCTCCACTAAACCGGAGCGTGACGATTCGGACACACGGGGTGTCCGTCGCGCACCGCACGAAGGGAGGCGGCCATGGCCGCACCCATGTCCGCGGACCGGTTCATCAACGCACTGAGGAACGAAGGCCTGACCGTCGTCGAGGTCGGCGCCTGGCGCACGCACAACCGCAACCACAAGGGGCCCTGGGGCCCGCTGCACGGGGTGATGATCCACCACACCGTCACCCGCGGCACCGCGTACTCCGTCCAACTCTGCCGCAACGGCTACAGCGCCCTCCCGGGGCCGCTCTGCCACGGCGTGATCGGCAAGGACGGCCGTGTCCACCTGGTCGGCTACGGCCGCGCCAACCACGCCGGCCTGGGCGACCCCGACGTCCTGGCCGCGGTGATCGCCGAACGGCGGCTCCCCCCGGACAACGAGGCCACCACCGACGGCAACCGCCACTTCTACGGCTTCGAGTGCGTGAACCTCGGAGACGGCGAGGACCCCTGGCCCCCGGCCCAGATCGACGCCATCGCCCGCGCGGCGGCGGCCGTGTGCCGGGTCCACCGCTGGACGGCCCGCTCGGTCATCGGCCACCGCGAATGGCAACCGGGCAAGGTGGACCCCCGCGGCTTCACGATGAACTCCCTCCGGGACCGCATCGCCGAACGCCTGAAGTAGCCGCCCGCGGCGAAGTGGCGGCCCGCCGCCACTTCGTCACCCGAGGTAGGGCGCGGCCCGGTGTTCCAGGAAGTGGCGCAGGCGCAGGCGCTGGGTGTGGTGCATGGGCAGCGATTCCAGCCCGGCCGGCTCCACGAAGCGGAGTTCCGTGCTCTCGTCCGAGATCGCCAGCGTGCCCCCGACCATGCGGGCCGTGAAGCAGACGTTGAACTGGCGGCGGACCTCCCCGTCGCCGTACTCGATGATGTGCTTCGGGTCCGTGTAGGTGCCGACCAGTCCCGTGATCTCCACGTCGAGCCCCGTCTCCTCCTTGACCTCGCGGACGGCCGATCCCGGGAGGGATTCCGAGAGGTCCATCCCGCCGCCGGGGAGGGCCCACAGATCGTTGTCGCGGCGCCGTTGCAGCAGGATGCGGCCCCCGTCGTCCGTGACGACGGCGGAGGCTGCCACGACCATGCTGTTGGGCGCGGGAGCGTGGGGATCGTCGTAGTACTCGGTCCGGGCCATCAGGTCACTCCTCCACGGGACGGGCTGTCTCCCACGCCGCATTGAAGCTGTCGGCGTAGGTGTCGAACACCGATCACGCCCGGTCAGCCGCGACGCGTAGACCCCGGCCCGCTGGGCGAACCAGAGCAAGGCAGTCCAGCGCGCCGGCTTCGGCCCTGCCCACACGACCCGAACCCTCTGGGCGGGGCTCTGACGTGCGACGGCGAGGACGGGGGCGAGCGCCCCACAATGGACGGGTGAACCGCCCCGCGAACCTTGACGTGCTCTTGCAGCCCCGCCCGCCGTCCCCGTTGCAGGAGATCCGTGACGAACGGTTCGAGCGGCACGGGGTGCGGCTGCTGCTCAAGCGGGACGACCTGGTGCATCCCGAACTGCCGGGCAACAAGTGGCGCAAGCTCGCGCCCAACCTGCGCGCCGCCCTGCAGGCGGGGCACGACCGGCTCGTCACCTTCGGCGGGGCGTACTCCAACCACCTGCGGGCCACCGCTGCCGCCGGGCGGCTGACGGGCCTCGGGACGGTCGGCATCGTGCGCGGGGACGAGCTGGCCGGACGGCCCCTGAACGCATCCCTCGCCCGGTGCGCGGCGGATGGCATGCGCCTGCACTTCGTCTCCCGTTCGCGCTACCGCACCAAGGCCGACCCGCAGGCACGGGCCCTGCTGCTGGACGAGGCGGGCGCGAGCGGGGCGTACGTCGTCCCGGAAGGCGGCAGCAACGCCCTCGCCCTCTCCGGCTGCGCGGAGCTGGGCCGCGAGCTCCACGGCGTGACCGACGTGGTGGCGGTGGCCTGCGGCACCGGCGGCACCCTGGCGGGGCTGGCCGCGGGGCTGGCCCCGGGGCAGCGGGCGCTGGGCGTTCCCGTCCTGGCGGGCGGCTTCCTGTCGGGGGAGATACGTTCCCTCCAGACGGAGGCGTACGGCGGCCCGGTCGGCGACTGGTCCTTGGCGGAGGACTTCCACCACGGCGGCTACGCCCGCGTCCCGGCCGCCCTGGAGTCCTTCGCCGCCGACTTCGGCTCCCGCCACGGCTTCCCGGTGGAACGCATCTACGTGGCCAAACTCCTGTGGGCCGTGACCGCCCTGACCGAGGCGGGCACCTTCCCGCCCGGTACGTCGGTCACCGCCGTCATCACGGGCCGGCCGTAGCCCAGGCCCCCCAGGGGCCGGCACCACCGCCGCCCGCCCCGCCGAGCTCCCCGCAGGGGCAGGGGCTACGTCGACTCGCGGTACGCCGCCGCCTCCTCCAGGTCCAGCCTGCGCAGCAGCACCCGCAGCATCTCGTCGTCGATCCGCCGGTCGTCCCGCAGTGCGACGAAGACCTCCCGCTCGGCCTCGATCATCTCCCCCGCGAGCCGGCGGTAGATGTCGTCCGCGGACTCCCCCGTCAGCGGATTGACCTCCCCCAGCCGTTCCCACACGGCGTTGCGCCGCCTCTCCAGCACCGTCCGCAGCCGGTCCGCCAGCGGCGGCGGCAGCGTGGAGTTCTCCGGCTCCTCCAGCAACTCCGCCAGCCGCTCCTCCGCCGCCCGCGAGGCCTGGCTCTGCGCCTGCGCCTCCGCCAGCGTCTCGGCCTGCACGTCCCTCGGCGGCAGCTTCAGCACCCTGATCAGCGGCGGCAGCGTCAGCCCCTGCACCACCAGCGTGCCGATGACCGTGGTAAAGGTCAGGAAGAGGATCAGGTTCCGGTTCTGCACCGAGATCGGCACGGAGAAGGCGATGGCCAGCGAGACCACGCCCCGCATCCCGGCCCAGCCCACGATGACCGGGGACTTCCAGTCGGTGTCCGGCTCCCGGTCCCGGATCCGCTGCGACAACGCACGCGGCACGAAGGTCGCCGGGAACACCCATACGAAGCGGGCCACCACCACCACGAGGAAGACGGCGATCGCGTACCAGGCCGCCTCCATGCCCCGGTACTCGCCCAGCCCCGTGAGGACCACCGCCAACTGCAGGCCGATCAGCGCGAAGACGACCGACTCCAGGATGAAGGCGACCATCTTCCACACCGCCTCCTCCTGGAGCCGGGTGGCGAAGTCGACCTGCCAGTTGCGGTGCCCGAGGTACAGGGCGACCACCACCACGGCCAGCACTCCGGAGGCGTGCACCCGCTCGGCCGCCGCGTACGCCACGAAGGGGATCAGCAGCGAGAGGGTGTTCTGGAGCAGGGGCTCCTTCATCCGTTTGCGCAGCTGGTGGATCGGCACCATGAGCAGCAGGCCGACACCGATCCCGCCCACCGAGGCCACCAGGAACTCCGCGATGCCGCCCGCCCAGCCCGCGCTCATCCCGACCGCCGCCGCCAGCGCCACCTTGTAGACGGTGATCGCGGTGGCGTCGTTGACGAGGGACTCACCCTGAAGGATGGTCGTCAGCCGGTTCGGCAGCCCCAGCCTGCGGGCGATCGCGGTGGCGGCGACCGCGTCGGGCGGCGCGACCACCGCGCCCAGCACCAGCGCCACCGGCAGGGACAGCCCGGGCACCACCAGGTACGCGGCGTACCCGACGACGAGCGTCGCGAAGAGCACGTAGCCGACCGACAGCATCGCGATCGGCCTGATGTTGGCGCGCAGGTCCAGGTACGAGCTGTCCACCGCGGCCGTGTACAGCAGCGGCGGGAGCAGCAGTGGCAGGACGATGTGCGGGTCGAGCGTGTAGTCCGGCACGCCCGGGACGTACGAGGCGGCCAACCCGGCGGCGACCAGCAGGAGCGGCGCGGGCACCGGCGTGCGCCGGGCGAGTCCCGCCACGGCCGCACTGCCCGCGACGAGGGCCACCAGCTGCAATACCTCCATCGAAGATCAATCCTCCGTCGTCGCGCGCCCGCACCCTGGCCGTACGCTGGCCATCATGAGCGAGTGCACCCACGTTGCCGAACTGCCGCGCCCCGAGCCGGTCCCGTCTGCACAGACCTGTGCCGAATGTCTGGCCGTCGGCAGCCACCCGGTGCAGCTGCGGATGTGCCTGGGGTGCGGCCACGTGGCGTGCTGCGATTCCTCGCCGTTCCGGCACGCGACGGCGCACCACGGCGAGACCGGCCATCCCGTCATGCGGAGCTTCGAGCCGGGCGAGACCTGGCGGTGGTGCTTCGTGGACGGTTCGATCGTCTGAGGCGGGGTAGTTCAACCCTCCGCCGGTTCCCCCGATTTGCCCCCCGCAGACCTCTAGCCACTGTGCGTGCCCATGGGCTTACCATCGGTCACTGACTGCAGGGCGGGAGCCTCACGGCGGGCGTGACGAGGGGTGCCGCGACACGATCGCCCGGATCGCGGTAGCGTCACCGGCGAAAAGAGCTCGTACCACCTTGGAGGTGAGGGTGTCCCAGATCGCAGGCGAGCCCGGGACTCAGGACTTCGTGGAAGTCCGGCTGCCCGCTGCGGGTGCCTACCTGTCGGTGCTGCGGACGGCCACGGCCGGTCTCGCAGCACGTTTGGACTTCACCCTCGACGAGATCGAGGACCTCCGCATCGCGGTGGACGAAGCCTGCGCGATCCTGCTCCAGCAGGCCGTGCCGGGCTCCGTCCTCAGTTGCGTCTTCCGGCTGATCGACGATTCGCTGGAGGTGACGGTCTCGGCGCCGACCACGGACGGACGCGCGCCGGAGCGCGACACGTTCGCCTGGACGGTCCTGTCGGCACTGGCCGGCAAGGTCGAGGCCACGGTCGAGGAGAACCAGACGGTGAGCATCAGCCTGTACAAACAACGCGGCGCGGGGCCAGGCCCGGCGTGAGCAGCGGGGAGATCCCGGTGCGGGGCGGGGATCGGCCCCGGGTACGGCACGAGGTCGACGGCGGCATCCCGGAGCAGCAGCACGCCCGGCCGCACCCGGCTGACGCGGATGCGGAAGACGGCTTTTTGGACTCGGCGGAGCGACGGGCGGGCCCTATGAGCGAGAACCAGCACGACCAATCACAGCCGGCACAGCCACCGGAGGCCGCTTCGCCGGCCCCGGCGGCGGGGTTCCCGGTGTCTTCGGCGCCTGCGGCGCTGCCCGATCCGCGCGACCGCAGCAGCGCGCGGGCCCTCTTCGTCGAGCTGCGGGCGCTGCCCGACGGCTCGCCGGAGAAGGCGGAGCTGCGCAACCGGCTCGTACGGATGCACCTGCCCCTGGTCGAGCACCTGGCGCGGCGCTTCCGCAATCGCGGGGAGCCGCTCGACGACCTGACCCAGGTCGCGACGATCGGCCTGATCAAGTCGGTGGACCGGTTCGACCCGGACCGCGGGGTCGAGTTCTCCACGTATGCCACGCCCACGGTGGTCGGCGAGATCAAGCGCCACTTCCGGGACAAGGGCTGGGCGGTTCGGGTGCCCCGGCGTCTGCAGGAACTGCGGCTGTCGCTGACGACGGCCACGGCCGAGCTGTCCCAGCAGCACGGGCGCTCCCCGACGGTGCACGAGCTGGCCGAGCGGCTGGGCATCTCCGAGGAGGAGGTGCTGGAGGGTCTGGAATCGGCCAATGCCTACAGCACGCTCTCCCTGGACGTCCCGGACACCGACGACGAGTCGCCGGCGGTCGCGGACACCCTGGGCGCGGAGGACGAGGCCCTGGAGGGCGTCGAATACCGCGAGTCCCTGAAACCGCTGCTGGAGGGGCTGCCTCCGCGTGAGAAGCGGATCCTGCTGCTGCGGTTCTTCGGCAACATGACGCAGTCGCAGATTGCGCAGGAGGTCGGCATCTCCCAGATGCACGTCTCCCGGCTCCTGGCCCGCACCCTGGCCCAGCTCCGCGAGAAGCTCCTCGTGGAGGAATGAGCCGGGCTCAGGAGGGAGACGGCCCCCCGATGCCGAGAGCCTCGGTCGCCGTCGGGTTCACGAGCAGTACGACGACGGCCGCCGCAGCCACCGCGAGGGCCACGGCGGCGGCGATCATGGCGCCGCCGGTGGTGTAGAGCGTCCAGGCCACCGGCAGCGCCATCAGCTGGGTGATCAGTGCCGGGCCGCGGCTCCAGCGGCGGCCCAGGCGCAGCCCGCGGGCGGCGACCAGCGGCAGCGCGGCGAGCGCGAGCAGGGTGATACCGCCTGTCTCGGCCTGCTGCGGGGAGTCGGGGTCGCCGGCGATGCCGACGAACAGCATGTACACGCCGAGGCAGGCGAGCGCCAGGCCCTCCAGGGCGGTGAGCGCGGCCGCGGCCGTCAACCGGCGGGGCGGCGCGGCGGGCGCTTCGGCGGTGGGGGCGGGGGCGTTCGCGGGCTGCTTCTTACTCACCCATGCAGGGTAGCGGCGCCGTCCGGAGGCCGGAGGGGACGGGCAGTAGGGTCGGCTCGCGAAGGGGTGGGTAGTCTGGCGCTCATGCGTGCACTTCTCGTGGCCAACCCAGCAGCGACGACCACCAGTGCGCGCACGCGCGACGTCCTGATCCACGCCCTGGCCAGCGAGATGAAGCTGGAGGCGGTCACCACCGAGTACCGCGGGCACGCCCGGGACCTGGGGCGCAAGGCCGCGCACGAGGGGCTGGACCTGGTAGTCGCCCTGGGGGGCGACGGCACGGTCAACGAGGTGGTGAACGGGCTCCTGCACAACGGGCCCGATCCGGACCGGCTGCCCCGGCTCGCGGTGGTCCCCGGCGGCTCCACCAACGTGTTCGCCCGCGCCCTGGGACTGCCGAACGACGCGGTCGAGGCGACGGGCGCACTGCTGGACGCCTTGCGCGAGAAGCGGGAGCGGACAGTCGGCCTGGGGCTGGCGGCGGGGACCCCCGGTACGCAGGACGAGTCGGTGCCGGCGCGTTGGTTCACCTTCTGCGCGGGTTTCGGGTTCGACGCGGGTGTCGTGGGGCGGGTCGAGCAGCAGCGGGAGCGCGGCAAGCGTTCGACGCACGCACTCTACGTACGACAACTGATGCGCCAGTTCTGGGAGGAGCCGAACCGCCGGCACGGGACGGTCACGCTGGAGCGCCCGGGAGCCGACCCGGTGAAGGACCTGGTGCTGTCCATAGTGTGCAACACCTCACCGTGGACGTTTCTAGGGAATCGTCCGCTTTACGCCTCTCCGGAGGCGTCGTTCGATACTGCGCTTGACGTACTGGCACTCAACCGTTTGTCAACTCCGGCCGTCGCTCGCTACGCGACACAGCTTCTGACCTCCACTCCTGAGCGGGGTCCACGCGGCAAGCATGCGGTGTCTCTGCACGATCTGACCGACTTCACCTTGCATTCGAAGGTTCCGCTCCCGTTCCAGATGGACGGCGATCACCTCGGGCTGCGCACCAGCGTTCGGTTCACAGGCGTACGCCGTGCACTGCGTGTGATTGTGTGAGTAGAAGGGCCCGCAGGCCTTTCACTCGAACGTTTACACGCCGGTCCACCCTCACGATGTAGGGCTGTGACCTAGTAGACACCGACGAATCAAAAAAAACTTTCCGGAAGGGGTTGTATCCCCGTCCGAGGTTTGCGAATCTCTTCATGGCGATCGGGACAGCCCGCGGAACCGGCACCCACACAGACCGCCAGAACCCCTCCACGAATCTCGAACTGATCACCCGCGTGAAACCGGGCGGTCGACCTTCCCTCACGGGGGGATTCGTGAAAGCGTTCACATTCACAAGCAACCTGCCCGCAATACAAGGAGATGGAGCAGCCATGGACTGGCGTCACAACGCCGTTTGCCGCGAGGAAGACCCGGAACTCTTCTTCCCCATCGGCAACACCGGTCCTGCGCTGCTGCAGATCGAGGAAGCCAAGGCCGTCTGCCGCCGTTGCCCCGTCATGGAGCAGTGCCTGCAGTGGGCGCTCGAGTCCGGTCAGGACTCCGGCGTCTGGGGCGGTCTCAGCGAGGACGAGCGCCGCGCCATGAAGCGCCGCGCCGCTCGCAACCGGGCGCGCAACGCCAGCGCCTGACCAACGACTTTCGAGCCTCGACGCGCAGCGCGTAGCAACCGAAGAAGCGCTCAGCAACGCGCCCTTGAGCCCCGGACCGTAGCATTCGGTCCGGGGCTCAGTGCTGCTGCGGGACTACGCTCCGTGTGCGCGACCCACCGACCACCGGTCACACCGAGTAACCGCCCGGCTGCTACTTCTGCGGGCTGGACGGCAGGTCGAGGACGACCTTGGTACCACGCGGCTCGGCCCGGACCATGTCGAAGGTGCCGCCGAGTTCCCCTTCCACGAGGGTCCGTACGATCTGCAGTCCGAGATTGCCGGCCCGCTGGGGGTCGAATCCCTCGGGCAGGCCGTTGCCGTCGTCGAGCACGGTGATCAGCAGCCGCCCGTCCTTGCGGCCGGTTCCGCTGCGCAGGGCGGCCACTTCCACGGTGCCCCGCTCGCCCTGGGGGAAGGCGTGCTCCAGGGCGTTCTGCAGGATCTCGGTGAGCACCATCGACAGCGGGGTGGCGACCTCCGCGTCCAGGATCCCGAAGCGGCCGGTGCGCCGGCAGTCGACCTTGCCCGGGGAGATCTCCGAGACCATCGCGATGACGCGGTCGGCGATCTCGTCGAACTCGACGCGCTCGTCGAGGTTCTGAGAGAGCGTCTCGTGCACGATCGCGATCGATCCGACGCGGCGCACCGCCTCGTTGAGCGCCTCGCGGCCCTGGGGGGAATCCATCCGGCGGGCCTGGAGCCGCAGGAGCGCGGCCACGGTCTGGAGGTTGTTCTTCACCCGGTGGTGGATCTCCCGGATGGTCGCGTCCTTCGTGATCAGTTCACGCTCGCGACGCCGCAGTTCGGTGACGTCACGGCAGAGCACCAGGGAGCCGATCCGGGTCCCCTTCGGCTTGAGCGGGATGGCGCGCAGCTGGATGACGCCGCCGTTGCCCTCGACCTCGGTCTCGCGGGGGGCCCAACCGCTGGCGAGCTTGACCAGTGCCTCGTCGACCGGGCCGCGGGAGGGGGCGAGTTCGGCGGTGGTGGCGCCGAGGTCCTGGCCGACCAGGTCGGAGGCGAGCCCGAGACGGTGGTAGGCGGAGAGCGCGTTCGGGGAGGCGTAGGTGACCACGCCGTCGGCGTCGAGCCGGATCAGGCCGTCCCCGACGCGCGGCGAGGCGTCCATGTCGACCTGCTGGCCGGGGAAGGGGAAGGCGCCCGCCGCGATCATCTGCGCGAGGTCCGAAGCGGACTGGAGGTAGGTCAGCTCCAGTCGGCTCGGTGTACGCACAGTGAGCAGGTTGGTGTTGCGTGCGATCACTCCGAGTACCCGGCCCTCGCGGCGGACGGGGATCGACTCGACGCGGACCGGCACCTCCTCGCGCCACTCCGGGTCGCCCTCGCGCACGATGCGGCCCTCGTCGAGCGCGGCGTCCAGCAGTGGGCGGCGGCCTCGCGGCACCAGGTGGCCGACCATGTCGTCCTGGTAGGAGGTCGGGCCGGTGTTCGGGCGCATCTGTGCGACCGAGACGTACCGGGTGCCGTCGAGGGTGGGCACCCACAGCACGAGGTCGGCGAAGGACAGGTCGGAGAGCAGCTGCCACTCCGAGACCAGCAGGTGGAGCCACTCCAGGTCGGTTTCTCCGAGAGCGGTGTGCTGGCGTGCGAGGTCGTTCATGGAGGGCACGGTGCGAGCGTACCCCGGGTACGCACGATGACTTTCCCCACGCCGGTACTCAGGAGTATCCAGGAGGGGCACGGGCCGCGTACTGTTGGAGGAAGTGACGGGTTTCGAGCTACCGTCATTGGATGGACAGAACAGAATGGTCTAGTCCAGAATTGACTCAGAGTCTCCGCCCTCCCCGCACAGGAGGACGGATCGAGGGAGTCGCGCGCTCTGCCCTGACCGCGCAGACACCTCTCACCGGCCGCCGGGAACCGCACACCTGACGGCCGTAAGTACTCCGGGCTACGGTGCCGGACGGGTTGAGGGTCCCGTCCTGCACCGTGGCCCAGAGGAATTCCGGGCGCCCGTCAGGGCCAGGCCCGCAGGGCCCGCTCCGCCACCGCTTCCAGTTCCTCCCGGGTCGCCCCGTCGCGCGACTGCTGGGACATTCCCTGGAGGACGGCTCCGGCGTACCGGGCCAGCGCCCGCGCATCCGTGTCCGCGGGCAGCACTCCGGTGGCCACGTCGGCGCGGATCCGGCTCTCGAAGAGCTCCAGGTTGGCGTTGCGCCGCTCGCGAAGCGCCGCGGCCACCTCGTCCGAGGTGGTGTTGACGGCCGCGCTGATCACCATGCAGCCCGACGGGTGGGACGGGTCGGTGTAGACCGCGGCCGCCTCCCGCAGGATGCGCTCCACGGCGGCGCGGGCGGTGGGCTCCTCGGCCAGCGCCACGCCGGCGAAGTCGCCGTACCGGCTCCCGTAGACCGCGACGACCTCGTCGAAGAGCGCGCGCTTGTCGCCGAAGGCCGCATAGAGGCTGGGCGCGCTGATCCCGATCGAGGCGGTCAGGTCGGAGATCGAGGTCGCCTCGTAGCCGCGTTCCCAGAAGGCCGTCATCGCCTTGTCCAGGGCGGCGTCGCGGTCGAAGGAGCGGGGCCTGCCGCGCTGTCCGGTCACCATCCGCACATTCTATAGCGGCCGCTAGGAAATCTGATACGGTCCATTTCTGTAACGACCGCTAGCAATATGGGAGGGGGCGCGTCATGGGCGTGCTCGAAGGCAAGACGGCACTGGTCACGGGCGGCAGCCGAGGGATCGGCCGGGCCGTGGCGGAGCGGCTGGCGCGGGACGGGGCGCTGGTCGCCGTGCACTACGGCCGCAATGCCGAGGCGGCCGAGGAGACCGTGGCGGCGATCGCGAAGGCCCGCGGGGGGGGGCGGGCGGTACGCGCCCAGCCAGGCGTGCCCGGGGGCGCCCACGCCCGCCAGGC
>NZ_JBHYMC010000020.1:8258-83598 GCF_042742535.1 Streptomyces sp. NPDC058880 | reverse complement strand
GGGCGCGGGCCCCCCCGCCGCCTCGGCGGGGGGGGCCGTGCCCCGCGGGGGGGCGAGCGCGAGGCCGGGGGGCCCGGCCTCGGGGTTCGGCGCCGAGCTCGGCGTCCCGGGGGACGCCGAGGCCCTCTGGGCGGCGTACGCGGCCCATCCCGCACACACGGAGGCGGTGGACGTCCTGGTCAACAACGCGGGGGCGGCGGCCTTCGCCGGGATCGCGGACACCGACGAGGAGACGTACGACAGGGCGCACGCACTGAACGCCAAGGCTCCGTTCTTCGTGATCCAGCACGGCCTCGCGCGACTGCGGGACGGCGGCCGGATCGTGAACGTGACCGGCACCCCGGACCTCGCCCTGCCGGCGATCCTCGCGACGGTCATGGCCAAGGGCGCCGCGAACGCCATGACGCGCTCCCTGGCCGCGGAGCTCGCCCCGCGGGGGATCACCGTGAACTCGGTGGGACCGGGGATCACCGAGACGGACCTGAACGCGGCCCTGCTCTCCGATCCCGCGACCCGGACCCACCTGGCCGGCCGCTCGGTCTTCCACCGGGTGGGTACGGCACAGGAGGTCGCGGACGTGGTGGCCTTCCTGGCCTCGCCCGACTCACGCTGGGTCACGGGGCAGCACCTGGACGCCACCGGCGGCCTGCAACTGGCACTGATCTGACCGGCGAACACCGCCGGAAACGGCCGGGAGCCCGGATGCCCCGGGGGGCGCCGGACTCCCGGCCGTCCGCCTCGGCCGCCATGAGGCCGGGCGCCGGGATCGGCATCACCATGGAAAGCGGCGGGACCCCCGCCACACCCGGCTCCCTCTGCTAGATTGGTCTATACCACACCAGTCACTCCAGATCGGCAGGCCCCGCGTGGAAGTTGTCATCGTCCCGGACGCCAAGGCAGGCGGCGAGCTCATCGCGGAGGCCATGGCGGCCCTGGTGCGCCGCAAGCCCGACGCCCTGCTCGGCGTGGCGACCGGCTCTACCCCACTGCCCGTCTACGAAGCCCTCACCCGCAAGGTCACGGCCGGCGAGGTCGATGCCTCCAGGGCCCGGATATGCCAGCTCGACGAGTACGTCGGCCTGCCGGCCGGGCATCCCGAGTCCTACCGTGCCGTCGTCCTGCGCGAGGTCGTCGAGCCCCTCGGCCTGCCGGAGGGCTCCTTCATGGGCCCTGACGGTTCGGCCGAGGACCTCGTCGCCGCGTGCGAGGCCTACGACCGGGCGCTGGCCGAGGCCGGCGGCGTCGACCTCCAGCTGCTGGGGATCGGCACGGACGGGCACATCGGCTTCAACGAGCCCTGTTCGTCCCTGGCCTCGCGCACCCGCATCAAGACGCTCACCGAGCAGACCCGCGTGGACAACGCCCGCTTCTTCGAGGACGACCTGGAGCAGGTCCCCCACCACGTCATCACCCAGGGCATCGGCACCATCCTCGACGCCCGCCACCTGGTGCTGCTGGCCACCGGCGAGGGCAAGGCCGAGGCCGTGGCGCAGACCGTCGAGGGCCCGCTGTCGGCTCTCGTCCCCGCGTCCGCCCTGCAGTTGCACCGGCACGCGACCGTGGTCGTGGACGAGGCCGCCGCCTCGAAGCTGAAGCTGGCCGACTACTTCCGCCACACCTACGCCAACAAGCCGTCCTGGCAGGGCCTGTAGGCCCCGAGCGCGGGCGAAGGGCCGGGCCCCTGGGGCCCGGCCCTTCCGCATACCCGCCCGGTCCTTCCGCGTACGCGGCGGAGCCGGGCACCACCCCTGTGACAAGGTGCCCGGCTCCGGTTCCGCGGCGCGTCACACCCCCGTGACGGCCCCCGCGACGACTTCGGCAGCGGCGCGACCGCACACGCGCGCAGCACCGTGGGTGGCGATGTGCAGGGCCCCGCGCGGTGCGGCGCGCGGCAGCCCCATCTCGACCACCACCGTGTCCGGCCGGGCGTCGACCAGGGCGTCCAGCACCTTGGTCATCCACGGGTGGCGGTGCGCGTCGCGGACCACCGCGACGATGGTGCGCTCCCCCGCCGCCGTCAGGATCTCCCCGGCCGTGGCTCCCTGCGGGTAGAGGTCGGAAGCGGTGCCCGGCAGCAGCTCGGCCAGCTCGGCGGCCAGGCCCCACGGGGTCTCGTCGCCGACGGCGATGTTCGCCACCGGGGTCAGGGTCGCGACGTACGGGCCGGTCGGCGGGGCCGCCGAACCGGTGACGGTGAGGGCCCGGCGGGCGGCGGTCAGGCCGATGCCGGACGCGCGGCTCCCCTCCGGCCGCGCGTCCGGCCCGGCCGCCCTGGTCCATGTGGCGAGCGCGCGGACCCGGGCGGCGGCGTCGGCGAGGCGCTCCTGGGGGAGCGCGCCCTCCCGTACGGCCGCGACGAGCGCGTCGCGCAGCCGCAGGACGGTGGCCTCGTCGGCCAGTCCGCCGCCGACGCAGATGGCGTCGGCACCCGCAGCGATGGCCAGGACCGAGCCGCGCTCGATCCCGTACGTCCCGGCGATGGCGTTCATCTCCATGCCGTCGGTGACGATGAGGCCCTCGTAGCCGAGCTCCTTGCGCAGCAGGCCGGTCAGGATCTGCGGGCTGAGCGTGGCCGGGCGGGTCGGGTCGAGGGCGGGCACCAGGATGTGCGCGCTCATCACGGCCTTCGTCCCGGCCTCGATGGCCGCCCGGAACGG
This sequence comes from Streptomyces sp. NPDC058880, assembly GCF_042742535.1. Classification (NCBI taxonomy): domain Bacteria; kingdom Bacillati; phylum Actinomycetota; class Actinomycetes; order Kitasatosporales; family Streptomycetaceae; genus Streptomyces; species Streptomyces sp. NPDC058880. The sequence goes on along the minus strand of NZ_JBHYMC010000020.1, from coordinate 80,941 downwards.
GACGAGTTCGCGTGCGGCGAGGGTGTCGAGGTCCACGTCGATGCGCGGCAGGGCGTGGTGGGAGTCGACGTTGGTGTCGCCGTGGCCGGGGAAGTGCTTGGTGCAGGCGGCGACGCCGGCGGCCTGGAGGCCCTGGACGTAGGCGGCGGTGTGCCGGGCGGCGAGGTGGGTGTCGGCGCCGAAGGACCGTACGCCGATGACCGGGTTGTCCGGGTTGGAGTTGACGTCGGCGGAGGGGGCCCAGTTGAGGTTGACCCCGCACTCGGCGAGGCGGCGGCCCAGCTCGTGGGCGACGTCCCGGGTCAGGCCGGTGTCGTCGACGGCGCCGAGGGCCAGGTTGCCGGGGAAGGACGAGCCGCCCCGGACCTCCAGGCGGGTGACGTCGCCGCCCTCCTCGTCGATGGCCACCAGGACGTCATCGCGTTCGGCGCGCAGCTGCGCGGTCAGCGCGGCGAGCTGCTCGGGCGAGGCGATGTTGCGGCCGAACAGGCCCACCGAGGTGAGGCCTTCGCCGATCCTGCGCAGCAGCCAGGCGGGGGCGTCGGTGCCCTCGAAGCCGGGCTGGAGGACCGCGAGGGCGTCGCGGGTCACCTCGTCGGAGGCGGTGGCGCGGTGCGCAAGGACAGTCATGACGGGGTCATCCCTTCACGGCGCCGGCGGTCATGCCGCCGACGGCCTTGCGCTGGAGGAAGATGAAGATCAGCAGGACCGGGACCGCGAAGAGCGAGGAGGCGGCCATGGTGGCGCCCCAGTCGTTGCCGAAGGCGGACATGAACTCGGTCAGCCACAGCGGCAGGGTCTGCGCGGTCTTGTCCTTGTTGAGGATCAGGACCATGGCGAACTCGTTCCAGGCGGTGATGAAGCCGAAGAGCGAGGTGGACATCAGGCCGGGGGCCAGCAGCGGGAAGATCACCTTGCGGAAGGCCTGGCCGCGGGTGCATCCGTCGATCTGGGCCGCCTCCTCCAGGGTCACCGGGACGGCGGCGATGAAGCCCCGCAGGGTCCAGATGGTGAAGGGCAGGATCATCACGAAGTAGATGGCGGTGAGCAGCGGGAGGCTGTTCAGCAGTTCGCCGTCCCGGGCGATCATGTACATCGCGATGACCATGACCTCCCAGGGGGCCATCTGGGCCATCATCACGGTGAGGACCAGGCCCTTGCGGCCCTTGAACCTCATGCGGGCGATGGCGAAGCTCGCGGCCAGGGCGACGAGCAGGGCCAGCAGCACGGCGCCGAGGGTGACCAGGACGCTGTTGGTGACGTACGTCCAGAAGTTGTCGACCCCGGTGGCCTTGCCGAAGTTGTCCAACGTCGGCGTGAAGACGAAGACGGGGTCCTTGGTGAGCATCTGGTCGGACGGCTTGAGGGCCGACGAGAACATCCAGTACACGGGGAAGACGAAGCCCAGGGCGAGCAGGAGCGCGCCGAGGTTCTTGGCCACGGCCGCGGGGCGCACCGGGCGGCGGGTGCGGAGCTGCTGTGCGGGCCGCTCGGGAGCCGCCGGCTTCGGGGCGGTGGTCGTGCTCACTGCTCCTCCTCCTGCTTCAGGATCAGGCGGAAGTAGAAGGACATGACGATCACGAGGATCACGATCGTCAGGACGGAGATCGCGGCGGCGAGGCCGTAGTGGGACTGGCTCTGGCCCTCGACGTAGGCGAAGACCGGCAGGATCTCGGAGCCGCGGTCCGGGCCGCCCTTGTTGATCGCGTAGACCTGGGTGAAGGCCTTGAAGACCCAGATGACCTCAAGGAAGGTGGTGATGAGGAAGAAGGGCTTGAGGTTCGGGAAAACGATCTTCCAGAAGGTCTGCCAGCCGTTGGCCCCGTCCATCCGGGCGGCCTCGTACAGCTCGGCGCCGACCGTGGTGAGGCCGGCGTACATGTTGAGGGCCACGAAGGGGATGGAGCCCCAGACCACCAGGATCGTGACGATCACCATGGTGGAGAGGCCGGTCTCCATCCAGTTGTGCTGCTCGTAGCCGGAGAAGCCGGCGGAGCGCATGACCCAGTTCATGACGCCGAACTGCTCGTCGAACAGCCACCGGAAGACCTGCACCGAGGCGACGATCGGCATGGCCCAGGCCATCACCAGCGCCATCGAGAGCAGCAGGCGCATCTTCTTGCCCAGCTTGTTCAGCAGGATGCCGATGAGGCTGCCCAGCACCATGATCAGCGCGACGTTGGCCAGGGTGAAGGCGAAGCTGCGGACGACGACGGTCCAGAAGGCGGAGTCACCGAGGAGTTCGGTGTAGTTGTCGAGCCCCGCGAAGGGGTACTTCCGCTGGATGAACTCGACCTTGTTGATGTCCTGGAGGGACAGGATCACGTTCTTGATCAGCGGGTACAGCAGGAGCGTCGCGAGGGCGAGCACCGCGGGCGCGACCAGCAGGTAGGGCAGCCACCCCGAGGGGAGCGGCTTCCTGGTTCCGCGGGACGGCACAGGGCCGGCGCCGGTTACTGGGGCCGGCGCCTGGGGCCGTCCGGCGGACTTCGGTGGTGCGTCCTGTGGAGCGCTGGTCACCGCTCCCTGGGAGTGCACGGTCATGGCTTGGCTTCCTCGCGGTTGACTGTGGAGTCAAATGCGCGACCGGGGGCGCGGCGGGTGTCCGGGCACCTGCCGCACCCCCCGGTGCGTTCACACTGCTGGGTCGTGCGGGTACTGCGGGGCCGGACTACTGGTTGATGCGCTTCGCGATCTCCGCGTCCGCCTCGGCGCCGGCCTTGGCCGCGTCCTCACCCTTCAGGACCTTGGTCATGAACTCCTTGATGGGGTTCGGCTCGGTCTCGACGTTCGCCCAGCCCGCGGTGACCGGGGTGATCTTGCCGTTCACGCCGGCCTTGCCCATGGCCTCGGCGAAGGAACCGGCGGCGGGGGTGAAGTTGGCCGCGGCCTGGTTCGGCAGCAGTGCGCCCTTGGTCTCGGCGGCGTACTTGGTCATCTGGTCCTTGCCGGCGGCGAGGGCCAGCCACTCCTTGGCGAGCTCCTTGTTCTTGGAGCGCTCGGCCACCGCGAGGTTCGAGCCGCCGAGGAAGACGGTGCTGGTCTTGTCGGCGGTCTTGCCCGGGATCGGGAAGTAGCCGAAGTCGGCTTCCTTGCCCGCCTCCTTCAGGGCCTTCTCGGCACCGCCGGCCTCCCAGCCGAGGCCGATCCAGGAAGCGACGCCGCCCTTGGGGACGATGTCCGTGGACTGCTGCGGGTTGGCCTCGTCCTTGTCCTTAGGAGCGGTGGAGTAGGACTGGAGCTTCTTGTAGAACTCCATCGCGGCGCCGGCCTGCGGGGTGCCCAGACCGCCCTTCCACTTGTCGCCGTCCTTCACGGCGAGGTCGCCGCCCTCGTCCCAGATGAGACCCGCGAGGACGTACCAGCTCTGGCCGGGGAGGTAGATGGGCTGGGTGCCCGGGTCGGCCGCCTTCAGCTTCTCCAGGCCGGCGATCCACTCGTCGCGGGTGGTGGGCGGGGTGACGCCGGCCTTGGCGAAGGCCTTCTTGTCGTAGACGACCACGCGGTTGGCGGCGTACCAGGGGGCGGAGTAGAGCTTGCCGTCCACCTCGGCCGAGGCGAGCATGCTCTTCTGCCAGGCGTCGGCGCCGAGCGCCGCCTTGTCCTTCGTCAGGTCGGCGAGGCCGCCGGTGACCGCGTAGCCGGCGGTCTGGGTGTTGCCGAGCTCAAGAACGTCCGGAGGGTTGTTCTCGGAGAGGGCCGTGGTGACCTTCTCCTGGATGCCGGTCCACTTCTGCTCCTCGACCTTGACCGTGACACCGGGGTGCTTGGCCGAGAACTCCTTGTTGACCTCGTCGATCCAGGCCTTCGGCGCGGAGCCGTCCATGACCCAGACGGTGATCTCCTTGGGACCCGCGTCGGCCTTGGCCTTGTCGTCGTCCCCGTTGCCGCACGCCGCGAGGCCGATCACCATGCCCGCGACTCCAACCGCCGCGATGAGCTTGCGCTTCACGCCACCCTCCTCAGGGATGCCTGCCTGCACTTCCCTTGCCCGCCGCGGTGACATACGCGAAGTACTGCCGTGGGGCTGGGATCTGATCCATATTGGTGTAGACCAGTAGCTGGAGCTTGGCCTAGACCTTTAGGGGTGTCAAGGGTCTAATGAGCAGGTGCCCGGTCCGTTATCGGACCGACACCTGGGGGGAGAGAAGGCCTGTCCCCCCTTACGTGTCACGATGTGACCGCACATATCGGAGGAGCCGGTGACGGCAGCGAAACTGGAGTCGGGAAGGCGGGCGGCGATGGCCACCGAAGGGGCACTCACGGAGCCGGACGGCGGGGCAGCCACGCGCACGGCCCGGGTACCCAAGTACTACCGACTCAAGCGGCACTTGCTCGACATGACCGAAACCATGCCGCCCGGGACGCCGGTACCGCCGGAGCGCACGCTCGCGGCCGAGTTCGACACGTCCCGGACCACCGTCCGGCAGGCCCTCCAGGAACTGGTCGTAGAGGGACGCCTGGAGCGGATCCAAGGCAAAGGCACGTTCGTCGCCAAGCCGAAGGTCTCCCAGGCCCTGCAACTGACCTCCTACACCGAGGACATGCGGGCCCAAGGCCTGGAGCCGACCTCTCAGCTCCTGGACATCGGCTACGTGACCGCGGACGACACCCTCGCCGGACTGCTCAAGATCAACACTGGTGGGCGGGTGCTGCGCATCGAGCGGCTTCGCCTGGCCAGTGGCGAGCCGATGGCCATCGAGACCACCCACCTCTCGGCCAAGCGCTTCCCCGCGCTGCGCCGCTCACTGGCCAAGTACACCTCCCTCTACACCGCCCTGGCAGAGGTGTACGACGTCCACCTGGCAGAGGCCGAGGAGACGATCGAGACCTCGCTGGCCACTCCGCGCGAGGCCGGCCTGCTCGGCACCGATGTCGGGCTGCCGATGCTGATGCTCTCCCGGCACTCCCTGGACGCCGACGGCGAACCGGTGGAGTGGGTGCGGTCGGTGTACCGCGGCGACCGCTACAAGTTCGTCGCCAGGCTCAAGCGCCCCGCCGTCTGACGCCCGTGGCCCCGCCCCGCGTACCGGAATCGTGCGATCGGAATGCGGACGGGGTCTTACGTTCACCCGGTGATCCCCCGTAGATTCCGCCTGCTTACGCAGATGATCGACGAGGGGACGAGAGATCATGCCTGGATCGGAAGCAACAGGGGCACAACGGGGCACGGCGAGTCCGGGAGCACCCGCGGGCTCGCCCTCCTCCCCCAAGGCCATCGCCGCCTGGGTGGCCGTGGCCCTCGTCGGCGCCATCGGCTGGGGCGTGCTGGCGCTCTCGCGCGGCGAGGAGGTCTCCGCGGCCTGGCTGCTGGCCGCCGCGCTGGGCTCGTACGCCATCGCCTACCGCTTCTACGCCCGCTTCATCGCGCACCGCGTACTGAAGGTCGACGCGACCCGGGCCACCCCGGCCGAACGCCTCGACAACGGTGTCGACTTCCACCCCACCGACCGACGGGTGCTCTTCGGCCACCACTTCGCCGCCGTCGCCGGCGCCGGCCCGCTCGTCGGTCCCGTGCTCGCCGCGCAGATGGGCTACCTGCCCGGGACCATCTGGATCGTCGCCGGCGTGATCTTCGCCGGTGCCGTCCAGGACATGGTGACGCTGTTCTTCTCGACCCGCCGCAACGGCCGTTCGCTCGGCCAGATGGCGCGGGACGAGATCGGCCCCGTGGGCGGGGCCGCCGCCCTCGTCGCGGTGTTCGCCATCATGATCATCCTGCTGGCGGTGCTGGCCCTGGTCATCGTCAACGCCCTGGCGCACTCGCCCTGGGGCGTCTTCTCCATCGGCATGACCATCCCGATCGCCGTCTTCATGGGCTTCTACCTGCGTGTCCTGCGGCCGGGCCGGGTCACCGAGGTGTCCCTCATCGGCGTGGCCCTGCTGCTGCTCGCCATCGTCGCGGGCGGCTGGGTCGCCGAGTCCTCCTTCGCCGGGACCTTCACCCTGGAGAAGGAGACGCTCGTCATCTGGATGGTGGTGTACGGCTTCCTGGCCTCGGTGCTGCCGGTGTGGATGCTGCTCGCGCCCCGCGACTACCTCTCCACCTTTATGAAGGTCGGCACCATCGCACTCCTCGCGATCGGCGTGGTCATCGCGATGCCGACGCTGAAGATGCCCTCGATCACCGACTTCGCGGCCCGCGGCGACGGCCCGGTCTTCGCCGGGTCGATGTTCCCGTTCGTCTTCATCACCATCGCGTGCGGTGCCCTCTCGGGCTTCCACGCCCTGGTCTCCTCGGGCACCACGCCGAAGATGATCCAGAAGGAGACCCAGGTCCGCATGATCGGCTACGGCGCCATGCTGACCGAGTCGTTCGTCGCGGTCATGGCGATCATCACGGCCTGCATCATCGAGCCGGGCCTGTTCTTCGCGGTCAACTCCCCCGGCGGAATCATCGGCACCACCGTCGAGTCGGCCTCGCAGGCGGTGACGGACTTCGGATTCGCCATCTCGCCCGAAGCGCTCACCCAGGCCGCCAAGGACGTCGAGGAAGCCAGCCTGCTGTCGCGGACGGGCGGCGCACCGACCTTCGCACTCGGAATGTCGGAGATCTTCTCCTCCGTCTTCGGCGGCGCCGGGATGAAGGCCTTTTGGTACCACTTCGCGATCATGTTCGAGGCCCTCTTCATCCTGACGACGCTCGACGCGGGCACCCGCGTGGGCCGGTTCATGCTCCAGGACACCCTCGGCAACGTCCACAAGTCCTTCAGGGACGTCAGCTGGAAGCCCGGAGTGTGGTTCGCGAGCGCGATCGTGGTCGGCGCGTGGGGCTACTTCCTCTGGGTCGGCATCAAGGACCCGCTGGGCGGCATCAACCAGCTCTTCCCCCTCTTCGGCATCGCCAACCAGCTGCTCGCCGCGGTCGCGCTGGCCGTCTGCACCACGCTGCTGGTCAAGTCCGGGCGGTTGAAGTGGGCCTGGGTGACGGGCGTACCGCTGGTCTGGGACGCCACGGTGACCCTCACCGCCAGCTACCAGAAGGTGTTCTCCGAGGACGTGAAGGTCGGCTTCTTCGCCCAGCGCGACAAGTACCAGGCGGGCATCGACGCCGACAAGGTGCTGGCCCCGGCGAAGAACATGGACGACATGCACACGATCGTCACCAACGCCACGGTCGACGGCGTGCTGTGCGCACTCTTCGCGGCCCTGATCGTCGTGGTCCTCGCGGACGCGCTCCGGACCTGCGTCAGGGCCGTCCGCGACCCGGGATCGGTGACGCTCTCCGAGGTCCCGTGGACCGAGTCGAAGATCGTCGCCCCGGCCGGCCTGATCGCCACCGCCGAGGAGCGGGCCCAGCTCGCCGCCGCGGCGGACCGCGACGCGGGCGGCGGGCAGGTCAAGGAGCCGGTGGCGTGAGCGGCGTACGCGGCGTGCTGGCCAGGGCGCGGTTCTACGTACGGGAGTTCTCCGGGGAGGCCGCCTACGACCGGTACGTGGCCCACGCCCGCTCCCACGACCCGGACGCGGAGGTCCTCACCCGCCGCGCCTTCGAACGCGCCCGCACGGACGCCCGGGAGGCGGACCCCCGCGAGGGCTTCCGCTGCTGCTGACACAGGTGGAGGGCTCCGTCGCGTCCGGCGGGGCCTTCCGGCGTTCCTCAGCGCGCCCAGTCCTTGAGAACCTCGGTCCGGAGGGTGACGTTGACCGGATCGGGGAGCTCAACGTCGTTCCCGAACTCCACCGTACGGGTGTTCGCATACCTGCGGCCGTCCGGTTCACTGAACACGGTCACGTCGCACGCCTCCCGGTCGATGAGCAGGTATACGGGGATGCCCGTCTGGGCGTAGGCGAGGGGCTTCTCGACGCGATCACGCCGGTCCGTGTCGGTGTCGTACGAGGTGACCTCTACGACCATCAGGACCGGAGCGGGGTCGGCCCACTCACCCTGGCCGACAAACGCGTCATCGACCGCGAGAGCGGCATCGGGACGGGCGCGACCCGGGCGGTAGTCCCCCACAGCCAACCCCCGCTCCACGTGAAGCCACAGCTCGGGCCGGTGCTGCATGCAGATGCGTGCGAGCCACAGAACGATGCGGTCGTGATCTCCGTCCGGCACTGCCTTGCTCCTGATGACCCCGTCGATGAACTCCAGCCGCAGACCTTCGACCTCTCTGGCGGCTATGCGCGCGCGACAGCCTCGAAGTCCTCGGTCAGCATGTGGGGCCTGTCGGTCATCACGGGCATGCCTCGCTCACCTTCCTCGACGGTGCTGCCTCCGACGATAGCGCCGCCCGCCGGAGGCGTCCTGCACACTCGACCGCATGGACATGGTGATCAGAACGGCGGTGCCCGCCGACTACGAGACGCTGGGCGAGATCACGGCGCAGGCCTACCTCGCCGACGGGCACCTGGACTTCAACGAGGACGACCCGTACCTGCACGTGCTGCGCGACGTGGCCGGGCGGGCCGCCCGGGCCGAGGTGCTCGTCGCCGAGCACGACGGGCGGGTGCTCGGCGGGGTGACCTTCGCCGCACCCGGCAGCCCGCTCGCCGATATCGCCGGCCCCGACGAGGCCGAGTTCCGGATGCTCGCGGTGGCCCACGCGGCCCGCGGCCGGGGCGTCGGCGAGGCCCTGGTGCGGGCTTGCGTCGAGCGGGCGCGGGCGATCGAGGGCGTCACGGGCCTCGTGCTCTCCACCCAGCACAGCATGGCCGGGGCGCACCGGATCTACGTACGACTGGGCTTCGAGCGCACTCCGGAGCGGGACTGGGCGCCCATCGAGGGCCTGAAACTCCTTACGTACCGACTCAAGCTGTAGCCACGCCGACACTACATGTTGGGGGTGCCACACAAGGGCGCCCCCACATGTATGCTCATGCCTGCTGTCGCCGCAGGGGAATCCGGTGGGAATCCGGAACTGTCCCGCAACGGTATGAAGTGTCCGACATCCGGACGCCAAGTCCGATGACCTGCCGTCAGCGCGCCCGGATCGACCGACCCGGGTGCCGACACGTCCGGGCCTCGCGGTTGGGCCGGTGGACGCCATGCGGTGTGCCCTCCTGCCACGCCCGCATGCGCCCGCGCCCGCCCGCCGACGACCGGGCCGAGCGAGGGAGAGCTCCCGCCGTGACCATCGCGCCTTCCGCACCGCGCGCCGAGTCCGTTTCTGGCGACAACACCGAGGGCCCGGGGGCCACGCTGCTGCGTACCCTCACCGAACTTACGGCGGACCTTCCCGACACCGACCCCGGCCGCGTCGCGGCCGCAGCGCTCCGCGGCCGCAGCTCCGCCGCCGACGAGGCCGAACTGCGCGCCCTGGCAACCGAGTCCGCGGCCGGCCTCATCTCCGAGGACCCCGCCTACTCCAGGCTCGCCGCCCGCCTGCTGACGCTGGCCGTGCGCGAGGAGGCCGCGAGCCAGGGCTCCACCTCCTTCTCCGCCTCGGTCGAGGTCGGCCACCGCGAGGGCCTCATCGCCGACCGCACCGCCGAGTTCGTGCGCACGCACGCGAGCCGCCTCGACGCGCTGGTCGAGCACACGCTCGCCGAGGGCGCCGACGACCGCTTCGGCTTCTTCGGCCTGCGCACTCTGCACAGCCGCTACCTGCTGCGCCACCCGATCACCCGTCAGGTCATCGAGACCCCGCAGTACTTCATGCTGCGCGTGGCATGCGGTCTCGCCGCGGACGAGAGCGTCCAGGCCGTCGAGGAAGTGGCCTCGCTGTACCGGCTGATGAGCCGTCTCGACTACCTGCCCTCCTCCCCCACGCTCTTCAACTCCGGTACCCGGCACCCGCAGATGTCCTCCTGCTACCTGCTGGACTCCCCGCTGGACGAGCTCGACTCGATCTACGACCGCTACCACCAGGTCGCGCGCCTGTCGAAGCACGCGGGCGGCATCGGCCTGTCGTACTCCCGCATCCGCGCGCGCGGTTCGCTGATCCGCGGCACCAACGGCCACTCCAACGGCATCGTGCCGTTCCTGAAGACCCTCGACGCCTCCGTCGCCGCCGTGAACCAGGGCGGCCGCCGCAAGGGTGCCGCCGCGGTCTACCTGGAGACCTGGCACGCGGACATCGAGGAGTTCCTGGAGCTCCGCGACAACACCGGTGAGGACCAGCGCCGCACCCACAACCTCAACCTTGCGCACTGGGTTCCGGACGAGTTCATGCGCCGCGTGAACGCCGACGCCGAGTGGTCGCTGTTCTCCCCGGCCGACGTGCCCGAGCTGGTCGACCTGTGGGGCGACGAGTTCGACGCCGCCTACCGCAAGGCCGAGGCCGACGGCCTGGCCCGCAAGACCATGCCCGCCCGCGACCTGTACGGCCGGATGATGCGCACCCTCGCGCAGACCGGCCAGGGCTGGATGACCTTCAAGGACGCCTCCAACCGCACGGCGAACCAGACCGCCGAACCGGGCACGGTCGTGCACTCCTCGAACCTTTGCACCGAGATCATCGAGGTCACCAACGACGGCGAGACGGCCGTCTGCAACCTCGGCTCGGTCAACCTGGGCGCCTTCGTGCTCCCGGAGACGGGCGAGATCGACTGGGAGCGCCTGGACGAGACCGTCCGCACCGCGGTGACCTTCCTCGACCGCGTGGTGGACATCAACTTCTACCCGACCGAGCAGGCCGGCCGCTCCAACGCCCGCTGGCGCCCGGTGGGCCTGGGCGCGATGGGCCTCCAGGACGTCTTCTTCAAGCTGAAGCTGCCCTTCGACTCCCCCGAGGCGAAGGCCCTGTCGACCAAGCTCTCCGAGCGCATCATGCTGGCCGCGTACGAGGCCTCCAGTGACCTCGCCGAGCGCAGCGGCCCGCTGCCGGCCTGGGAGCAGACCCGCACCGCCCGCGGCGTCCTGCACCCGGACCACTACGACGTCGAGCTGAACTGGCCGGAGCGCTGGGACGCGCTGCGCGCCCGCGTCGCCACGACGGGCCTGCGCAACTCCCTGCTCTTGGCGATCGCCCCGACGGCCACGATCGCCTCGATCGCCGGCGTGTACGAGTGCATCGAGCCGCAGGTCTCCAACCTGTTCAAGCGCGAGACCCTGTCGGGCGAGTTCCTCCAGGTGAACGGCTACCTGGTGGAGGAACTGAAGAAGCTCGGCGTGTGGGACTCCCAGACCCGCGAGGCGCTGCGCGAATCCTCCGGCTCGGTCCAGGGCTTCAGCTGGATCCCGGCCGAGGTGCGCGAGCTGTACCGCACGGCGTGGGAGATCCCGCAGCGCGGCCTGATCGACATGGCGGCGGCCCGTACGCCGTTCCTGGACCAGTCGCAGTCGCTGAACCTGTTCCTGGAGACGCCCACCATCGGCAAGCTCAGCTCGATGTACGCGTACGCCTGGAAGCAGGGCCTGAAGACCACGTACTACCTGCGTTCGCGCCCGGCGACGAAGATCGCCCGCGCCGCGCAGGCCGCCACCGCCGCCCCGGTGGCCCTCCCGCAGGCCGTCGACGCCGACGCCCTGGCCTGCTCCCTTGAGAACCCCGAGTCCTGCGAGGCCTGCCAGTAATGAGCTCCACCGACCACAAGAACCTCCTGGACCCGGGCTTCGAGCTCACGCTGCGCCCGATGCGCTACCCGGACTTCTACGAGCGCTACCGGGACGCGATCAAGAACACCTGGACGGTGGAGGAGGTCGACCTCCACTCGGACGTGGCGGACCTCGCCAAGCTGACGCCCGCCGAGCAGCACATGATCGGCCGTCTGGTCGCGTTCTTCGCGACGGGCGACTCGATCGTCGCGAACAACCTCGTGCTGACGCTGTACAAGCACATCAACTCCCCGGAGGCGCGCCTGTACCTGTCGCGCCAGCTGTTCGAGGAGGCCGTGCACGTCCAGTTCTATCTGACGCTGCTCGACACCTACCTGCCCGACCCGGAGGACCGCGCGGCGGCCTTCGACGCGGTGGAGAACATCCCGTCCATCCGTGAGAAGGCGCAGTTCTGCTTCCGGTGGATGGACTCGGTCGAGAAGATCGACCGGCTGGAGACGCAGGCCGATCGCCGCCGCTTCCTGCTGAACCTGATCTGCTTCGCGGCGTGCATCGAGGGCCTGTTCTTCTACGGCGCCTTCGCGTACGTGTACTGGTTCCGCTCGCGCGGCCTGCTGCACGGCCTGGCCACCGGCACCAACTGGGTGTTCCGTGACGAGACCATGCACATGAACTTCGCCTTCGAGGTCGTGGACACGGTCCGCAAGGAGGAGCCCGAGCTCTTCGACGACGCGCTCCAGCAGCAGGTCACCGACATGCTGAAGGAGGCCGTGGAGGCGGAGCTGCAGTTCGGCCGCGACCTGTGCGGCGACGGCCTGCCGGGCATGAACACCGAGTCGATGCGCGAGTACCTGGAGTGCGTCGCGGACCAGCGCCTGGTCCGGCTCGGCTTCCCGCCGGTGTACGGCTCGCAGAACCCGTTCTCCTTCATGGAGCTGCAGGGCGTCCAGGAGCTGACGAACTTCTTCGAGCGCCGCCCGTCGGCCTACCAGGTCGCGGTCGAGGGCACGGTGGACCTGGACGAGGACTTCTAGGGTCCGGGAGTTCGACGCCCACAGGGCTCGTGGGGCTGCTGGGACTCCAGGGCCCCGGGACCGCCGGGGAGCCGGGATGCGGAGGATCCGTGTCCCGGCTTCTCGCGTTCCCCGGTCAGTGGATCACCGGGCCCAGGTGCCAGCCGCCGGAACGGCGCGGGTTGGGCGGCAGCCCGCCCGACCGCTGGCGGGGCAGCCACACCAGCCGGGTCGCGGCGGCCCGCAGCTGCCGATCCGTGCGCCGGTCGCGATGGTTCAGGTACAGGGCGGGCCCGATCAGCAGAGTGGCGAGGGCGAGGACGACGAGGAAGTTCACGAAAGTTGTCATACCTCCACTGTCCGCCCGGTCGCCCTTGATCGACAGTGGCAGGACTGTCATGAAAGGCCGAATTACTGCCACACTGTGGTCATGCTGACCAACGTGGCCGTGGCCCTCGTCGACGGAGTCGCCCCCTTCGAGCTGGGGATCTTCTGCGAGGTGTTCGGAATCGATCGCAGTGACATGGGGCTTCCGGTGTACGACTTCGCCGTGTGCGCGGTGGAGGAGGGGCCGTTGACCGTGGGAGGGGGCGCCTTCGCGATCACCCCCGCCCACGGGCCGGAGCGACTGGAGGAGGCCGACCTGATCTGCCTGCCCGCCGCCAAGGACGCCGACCGGCGCATCTACCCCGAGCCGCTGCTCGCGGCCCTGCGCCGCGCGGTGGACCGCGGCGCGCGCGTGCTGAGCGTATGCAGTGGGGCGTACATCGCCGGTGCGGCCGGGCTGCTGGACGGCCGCCGGTGCACCACCCACTGGATGCACTCCGCGGCCCTGGCCCGCCGCTTCCCCCGGGCGGTCGTCGACCCGGACGTGCTCTACGTGGACGAGGGGTCGGTGATCACCGCCGCCGGCACCGCCTCGGGCATCGACGCCTGCCTGCACGTGATCCGCCAGGAGCACGGGGCCGAGGTGGCCAACGTCATCGCACGGCGGATGGTCGTACCGCCCCACCGGGACGGCGGACAGGCGCAGTACATCCAGCGGCCGCTGCCGCGCACGGCCTGCGACACGGTGGGCGAGGTGATCGAGTGGATGGGCCGCCACCTGGAGGAGGAGATCACCGTCGAGCAGCTGGCGGAACGCGCGCACATGTCCCCGCGGACCTTCGCCCGCCGCTTCCTCCAGGAGACCGGCACCTCGCCCTACCAGTGGGTGCTGCGCCAGCGGGTCCTGCTGGCGCAGGAGCTGCTGGAGTCCACCGGCGACACGGTCGACTCGATCGCCGGCCGCTGCGGCTTCGGCAACGCGGCGGCCCTGCGCCACCACTTCCTGCGGACCCTGGGCACCACGCCGAACGCCTTCAGGCGTACCTTCCGGGGCCCGCAGGCGGCCTAGTACCGCGCCGGCTAGGCGTTGGGGACGGTCTCGTAGCGCGGGGTGCCCTCCGCCATCTGGCGCAGGGCGTCCTTGCGGTCCCGCTTCGAGAGCCGGTCGATGTACAGGTAGCCGTACAGGTGGTCGGTCTCGTGCTGCAGGCAGCGGGCGAAGTAGCCGGTGCCGCGGACCCTGATCGGGTTGCCCTGGGCGTCCTGGCCCTCGACCTCGGCGTAGTCGGGGCGGGCCAGCGAGGCGTACGCCGTCGGGACGGACAGGCAGCCCTCGTTCGAGTCGTCCAGCACCCGCGAGCCGGCGGGGAGCTCCACAAGCTTCGGGTTGACCACGACACCGGTGTGCCGCACACCCTCGTCGTCCGGGCAGTCGTAGACGAAGACCTTGGCGTCCACGCCGATCTGGTTCGCGGCCAGGCCCACGCCCTCGGCCGCCTTCTGACTGGCGAACATGTCGTCGATCAGCTTGGCCAGCTCGTCGCCGAACTCGGTGACGTCCTTGCACTCGCGGTGCAGAACCGGGTTGCCGACGACCGTGATCGGGCGGGCGGTGCCGCGCTCCCGGTGGGCCAGCTCGCGCGCCTCACAGTCCTCGGTGTCCACGACGTACCCGTCGTTCACGACCTCGCCACCATCGACAACCTGGTTCTCCTGCTGCGCCATGTCCGCCGTACGCCTTCCGTAAGTCCCGGTCACCGGTGGTCGCCTGTGGCCACCGATGTGCCCGTACAGCCTACGGCCCCGGATCAGCAGACTTCTTCGAGATCCCGCCACTCGCGGCTGTCGGGGCTGTCCGCCACCCATCCGTCGAGGAGTCCACGCACGAGTCCGGCAGGTGCCGCGATACCGCACTCGCGCTCGGGCATCCACAAGGAACCGGAGCCGGCCGTGCGGTGCCCCAGCGGGCCGGGGTGTCCCGGTTCGCTGTGGTCGTGCGGATCCAGGTGCTCGCCGTCGCCCTCGTCGCTCGGCATCTCGCTCTCCGAGCAGGTCCGGCACAGCAGCCGCACCGACGAGGACCAGTCCTCCGCGGCGAAGCCCGCGTCCGAGGCCAGCTGCTCCAGCGCGTCGCGGTCCGCCTCGGTGGCCGCCTCCAGCAGCACCACCCAGGTCGGCACCGGCGACGGCGCCCACAGCTCGATCTCGTCGAACACCGGGTACGAAGGTCCCGCCGCGGTCACCCGCTCACCGTGCGGGACCCCGTCGTGGAGCACGACCTCGCCCCAGCGCCGCCCCGAGGAGGGCAGCGGGATCGACAGGACCTCCAGCCGGGCCGGATCCAGCCTGCGGCCCCAGACCACCTCGGCCTCGCCCTCCGGCGAGAGCCGCACGGCGGCGCTGCCGAGCTCCATGCCGACCGGTTCGCCGCTGCCGCCGCCGTGCGGGTCGCCGGGCACCTTCAGGCCGTACGCCTGCCAGGCCCGCCGGGCCAGCGGCCAGTCCTGGAGCGCGGTCGCGGCGATGCCGACGTTCCACCAGTCCGGGGCTCCGGTCTCACGGTCCAGCAGGGCCACGGCACGCAGGCCTGCGGCCCGCGCCTGCTCCCAGTCGTGCCGGAACTTGTGCAGCAGAGCCAGGTTGAACCAGGACTCGGAGAGCCAGGGCTCCAGGTCCGCGGCTCTGGTCAGCAGCGCGCCGGCGTCCTCGTACCGGCCGTCGCCGATCAGCGTGAACGCGCGGTCGGTGGCCTGCCGCCACGAGGCGGAGGGCCGATGCCGTACCTTCCCGAAGATCCTCACGATTCCCGCCTGCCTGGGGGCACCTCCCAGCGGTGGCTGGGGGACTACGGTGCAGCCTTGCGGACACTCTTACTGGCATCCAACCATGCCCACTCGGACGGCCGCTCATTACCCATGGGTTACCCCGGTGGGATGGGGACCACTCTGCCACGTCCGCCCCTGGCCAGAACCCTCGCCAGGCATTCCACGACCTCCGGCTGGTAATCGTGGCCGGTGCCCAGCCGGAGCTGCTCCAGGGCGGCCAGTGCGCCGCCCGGGTGACGGTTCGCGCCGACGAGGTCGTCGTAGGCGTTGGCCGCGCGCACGATCCGGGCGAGCGGGGGCTGCTCGCGGTACGGGTCCGCCTGCCGCTCCACCACCACGGCGACCTCGTCCGGGACCCCGGTCTGCCGGGCCACCTCCGCGCCCAGCCCGGCGATCCTGCGGGCCTCGGCGCCGGGCAGCCCGGCCGTGGCCCCGGCCGGCACCGGATCGACCAGGGAGAGCTGGCCGATGTCGTGCATCAGGGCGGCGTACTCCAACACCGTGAGCTCCCGCTCCGACAGGCCCAGCTCCCGGCCCACGGCACAGCTGAGGGCCGCCACCCGGCGGGAGTGGCCCGGCGGGGTGTATCCGGCGATCTCGGTGGCCCGGGCCAGGGAGGTGATGGTCTGGCGGTAGGTGGTGCGGATCGCGGTGATCCGGTGGAAGGACAGCTGGGTCACCAGGAGCGGCACGCTGAAGACGGGCACGGACCACAGGCCCGCGACGGCCACCCCGAGCGCGATGACGGCGCCGGTGGCGCAGACCGCCGAGCCGATGCCGAGCTGGGCGCGGAGCGCCTCGCGCAGCCGGGGCCCGTACGGTCGTTCCGTGCGGGCCCCGGCGAGTGCTGCGGCGATCACGGCGTCGCACAGGGCGGCCAGGCCCAACAGGAGCAGCAGCAAGGGCACGAGGTACGGGCCCTCGCCGGCCAGTTCGGTCAGCCGGCCCGAGGTGTGGAGCGGGCGGAAGCAGGCGGCCGCGAAGGCGACGGTGAGCACCCGGCGGGCCAGTTGGTCCGCGGCGGGCCCGCAGCCGCGGGCGATGTGCGGGACGGTCCCGGCGAGGACGGCTGCGGCCACGACGGCGACGGTCTCCAGTACGCCGTGGCGGGTCGGCCCGCCGGAGTTCTGGCCGAGCAGTGCGTAGGCGAGCGCCCCGGCGGAGCCGAGCGGCGCGCCCCGGTAGCCGGGGGCGCCGGGCCCGTCCCTGCGGGCGAGTTCACCGAAGGCGACCAGGATGCCGAAGGCCAGGGCGGCCCCGGGCTCCGCCAGGCCGTTCCACAGGGTGTGGGCGAGGGCGGCCACGGCGAGCACCCCGGCCGCGCCGCGCACGGCCCGGGCGGCGGTCGCGCTCACCGCGCGCCCCGGGCGGGCGGCGAGGGGTCCTCGGCTGCGTTCTTCCCCGTGCCGGCCCGGCGGCCCCCCGGGACACCCGAAGCGGAACCGGAACCGGAACCGGGAGCAGAGAAGGGATCCGGCGGGGAGCCACGGCCGCATGGCGCGGAAGGCTCCGCGGCCGCGGCCGTCGCGGCCGCCGCGGAAGCCCCGGCCGAGGACCCGGTCGCCGACGAACCGATCACCTGGAGGTCGTCGTCCGAGGTGACCACCGGATGCCAGCCGTGCCGGCCGATCGCCGCCGTGAGGGCCCGCACCATCGCCGGGTCGAACTGGGCCCCCGCACACCGCTCCAGCTCGGCGAGGGCGGTGGGCACCGGCCGGGCCCGGCTGTACGAGCGGGTGGAGGTCATGGCGTCGAAGGCATCGGCCACGGCCACCACCCGGGCGAGCTCCGGGATCTGTTCACCGGTCAGCCCATAGGGGTAGCCGGTGCCGTCGACGCGTTCGTGGTGGTGCAGGATCGCGGACCTGGCCTCCCCCAGGAAGCCGATGCCGCGCACCATCTCGTGCCCGTACTCGGGGTGCAGTTCGATGATCCGGCGTTCCTGCGGGGTGAGCGGCCCGTCCTTGCGCAGCAGCCGGGTCGGAACGCCGAGCTTGCCGACGTCGTGCAGGATGCCGGCGATGCGCACCATTTCCAGCCGGTCCCCGACCATCCCCAGCTCGCGGGCGATCATCGTGGCGGCCTGGCCGACCCGTTCGCTGTGGCCGCGCGTGTAGCGGTCCTTGATGTCGACGGCCCGGACCAGGGCGCGGATGGTGGCCTGGTGGGCGGAGCGCTCGCGGTGGTACTGGGCGGACACCCAGCAGGACACGTACATCGGCAGCAGGACGAGCAGCGCGGCCGGGACCCCGTACGGGCTGCGCCACATGACGGCCATCATCAGTCCGGCCAGGCCGTGCACGCCGTACGGGGCGAGGGAACCGGCGACCAGGCCGTGCAGGGAGGTGGCGGCGGGGGGCCTGCGCTCGGCGGCGGCCAGGATGGCCCCGTCGAGCACGGTGACCACCAGGCAGAGGGCGGTGGCGGACGCCGTCGCCGGGAGCAGCGCAGAGGGCAGGTCGGCCGGCCACCCGGGCTGCCCGGACGCGGCGGAGGGCGCTGCGCCGAGGGCGGCCGGGCCGCCGAGCAGACCGAACACCTGACCCGCCGCCCACGCACCGATGGACTGCTGGGCTCCGTGCCACACCCGGCGCACCGCGACGGGCCGCTGGACGACGGTTGCGGCGAGGCCTCCGGGCAGTGCCACGAGCGCGGCGACGGCGGGTGGCAGCAGGAAGACGGCGGCGAGCACCCCGGGCAGGAAGGAGCCGATGGCCTCGGGCACCCGCCCGCCCGGCAGCGGGCAGAGCCTGACGAGTTCGCAGCCCAGGCAGAGCGTGGCGAGGAGGGCCGCGGCCGGCCACGGGGCGGAATCCGTCAGGGCCGGAACGGTGCAGGCGAGTGCCGCCAGGACGGCGCAGATGACCAATCCGCGCGCGGCCGCCGGAAGATCCCGCATGGCGTTCTCCTCCCCTGGGCCGTGCACGCCGGGTGCCGCATCGAAGCGGTACCGATTGGGGAGAATAGGTGGGGCCCCGAGCGGGGCGGGCCACAATTTCGCATTGCGCCATGCGGACGCCCCCGGATTAGCGCATTCGGGTGAATGCACTGATCTTGCGGGGGCGTTTGTTCAGCAGTTCACCGCCGGCGGAGCGGTCAGCCGGAGGCGGGGTTGTCGGCGGTCACGTCGTGGTCGGGCACCGCCTGCCCCGATCGGATCAGCTCGATCCGGCCCATCACCTTCGAGCGCAGGTCGGTCGGCACGTCGTCCGACCCGCAACAGCGCTTGACCAGCTTCTTCACGGCCTGCTCCAGGCCGTACTTCTCCAGACAGGGATTGCACTCGCCGAAGTGGGTCTCGAACTTCGTGCAATCACTGTCGGGCATCTCACGGTCGAGGAACTCGTACAGGTGGTCCAGGACCTCAGAGCACTCCGTCTCGTGCGGCTCTCCGCAACTCATGACCCCGAGCCTTTCCGGTCGTTCGCCTCGCCCGCGCCCGCGGGAACCAGCCCGCGCTCGCGGGCGTAGTCCTCCAGCATTCCGCGGAGTTGACGGCGGCCACGGTGCAGTCGCGACATGACCGTTCCGATGGGTGTACCCATGATGTCCGCGATCTCCTTGTACGCAAAGCCCTCTACGTCGGCAAGATAGACCGCGATGCGGAACTCTTCCGGAATGGCCTGCAGCGCTTCCTTCACGTCCGAGTCGGGCAGGTGGTCCAACGCCTGCGACTCGGCCGAGCGCAGTCCGGTCGACATGTGCGACTCGGCGCGCGCCAGCTGCCAGTCCTCGATCTCCTCCGCGGCACTGCGCTGGGGCTCGCGCTGCTTCTTGCGGTAGGAGTTGATGAACGTGTTGGTCAGGATGCGGTACAGCCAGGCCTTCAGGTTGGTGCCCTCGCGGAACTGGTGGAAGGACGCGTATGCCTTCGCGTACGTCTCCTGGACCAGGTCCTCGGCGTCGGCCGGGTTGCGCGTCATGCGCAGC
This sequence comes from Streptomyces sp. NPDC058880, assembly GCF_042742535.1. Taxonomy (NCBI): domain Bacteria; kingdom Bacillati; phylum Actinomycetota; class Actinomycetes; order Kitasatosporales; family Streptomycetaceae; genus Streptomyces; species Streptomyces sp. NPDC058880. Next base: position 61,406 of record NZ_JBHYMC010000020.1, on the reverse strand, counting down.
GCGGCCGAGTACATCTGGTCGAGGTAGCCGAGGGCGTCCCGTTCGAAGCGCGCGTTGCGCTCCGGGGTCGTCTCCTCCGCGTGGCCTTCGTCGGTCCCAGCGACAGGACCCACCTCCTCCGACTGCGTGGCGGCTCCGAAGGCGGATCCGCTCGAATCGGAGAATAGTCGACCTTCCCGGGCCCCCGCCGCCCGGAGCGGGCCGCGCTTGGGGGCGGGCAGCACCGTCCAGTCCAGGTCAGCGGCCTGCGGACGGTTCTGGCTGATGACCTGGGTCATGCGCTCCCTCTCCTCCGACGTTCCGTATGTACCGACATCCGGCACAACAGAGAAGCGGGGCCGCGCATTCCCCGGTGCGCCACGGCTCTTCAGGCCTTCCCCGGGCCGGGACCAGGGCCGTGGCCCAGGTCACCCGGGGAGCCGCTCCAGCCACTCCCCGACCGCGTCGGTGATCGTCCGCAGGGCCTCCTCCTGGGTGGTGGAGGCCTTCTTCGGCACCGCGAAGCCGTGATCGCCGTGGGCCACCTCCACGAGCTCGTACGGGTGCATCCCGCCGGGCGTCGGGAACTCCTCGGGGCGGCCGAAGGGGTCCCGGGTGCCCTGCACCACGAGGACGGGCCGACCCGCCCCGGTGAGCTCCCCAACGCGGGACTTCTCGGGCCGGCCCGGCGGGTGCAGCGGGAACGCCAGGGCCAGCACGCCGGCGGCGCCCAGTTCATCGGCCGTGCGGCAGGCCACGCGGGCCCCGGCGCTGCGCCCGCCCGCGACCACCGCCGCTCCGGGCCGCGTAAGGACCGGCCACAGCCCGCGCCAGCCCTCGTCCAGCACCTTGGGGGCTGCGGCGACCTTCTTCCCGGCGACCCGCCAGGGCTGCTCGACGAGGGCCACCGTGATCCCGCGGGCGGGCAGGGCGGCGGCCAGCGCCTGGAGGTCCCGGGCCTCGATGCCGCCGCCGGCGCCGTGGCTCACGGCGAGGACGAGCCGGGCCCCGGGGGCGGTGTGCCAGGTGATGCGGGCCTCACCCGCCGGGGTGTCGACACTCTCGGTACGCGTGGTCATGTCCCCATCGTGCCGTCCCGGCCGGTCGGGCACCCGCCCGCCTCCGGTCGGGCGGGCCCTAGAAGAGAGTGCCCTCCTCCGGTGCGGCCAGCTCCGCCAGCAGTTCCGGCCCGTTGTTGCGCACGCTGCTCACGGCGGTGGACACCGGGTAGGCGCGCATCAGCCCGCCGGGCGGCGGCGCGAGCAGCTCCCGCAGGGAGCCCTCGGTGTCGGTGTTCGCAGGGTCGAGCCAGGCGTCCCAGCGGTCGGGGGTGAGCATCAGCGGCATCCGCGGGTGGATCTCGGACAGCGAGCGCGGCCCCTCGACGGGGGCGACGCCCAGCGGTCCGGTCTCGGCCTCGGTGGTGATCACCGAGCAGGTCACCCACCAGGCGAGGGGGTGTTCGTCGGGCAGGGTCCGGTCGCGCCAGAACTCGTATATGCCGGCCATGGCGAACAGGGAGCCGTCGGAGGGGAGCACGAAGTAGGGCTGCTTGCGGGCCCGTTTCCGCCGGCCCTCCACCTCCAGCTGCCGCTCGTCGTGGGCGGTGACCCACTCGTAGTACCCGTCGGCGGGGATGATGCAGCGGCGCTGCGCGAACGCGCGCCGGAAGGACGGCTTTTCGTGCAGGGTCTCCGACCGGGCGTTGATCATCCGGGCGGCGCCGTCGGGGTTCTTGGCCCAGGAGGGCACGAGTCCCCATTTCAGGACGCGCAGCTGGCGAACCGGACGCGGGTGCGAAGCGTCCTTCAGAGGACGGTCGAGGACGACGTGGACCTCCTTCGTCGGCGCCACGTTGAAGTCGGGGGCCAGGGACTCCTCCGGCTCCCACTTCTCGATGCCGAAGGCCTCCACGAGGTCCTGCGGTCCACGACTCGCTGCATACCGTCCGCACATGGCTGCCACACTGCCATGTCCACCGCACACCACCGCAAGGAGTCCGCCACCCTATGGACAGCAGCACGACGGCCGGCCTGTGGGACCGGCTCACGGGCGTACAGACCGCACCCGAGCAATGGCTGGTGATCGCGACCGGCGTGGTAGCACTGGCCGCAGTGGGGCCCCGCCCGCTGTGGCGGCTGTCGCGCAACGCCATCACCATCGCCCACGAGGGCGGGCACGGCCTGCTGGCACTGCTCACCGGGCGGCGGCTGAGCGGAATACGCCTGCACTCCGACACCAGCGGGGTCACCGTCAGCCGGGGCAAGCCGACGGGCCTGGGGATGATCCTGACCGCTGCCGGCGGCTACACCGCGCCCTCGCTGCTCGGCCTCGGCGGAGCGGCGCTGCTCTCGGCGCACCGGATCACCCTGCTGCTGTGGGCGGCCACGGCCCTGCTGGCGGCCATGCTCATGATGATCCGCAACGCGTACGGGGCACTGACGGTGGTGCTGACCGGCGGAACCTTCCTGCTGGTGTCCTGGCTGGCCCCGGCCGAGGTGCAGGCCGGCTTCGCCTACCTCGTCGTGTGGTTCCTGCTGCTGGGCGGGGTCCGGCCGGTCTTCGAACTGGGCGCCAAGCGGCGGGGCGGCGGGGCACCCGATTCCGACGCCGACCAGCTGGGGCGCCTCACCCACGTACACCCGGTGGTGTGGCTTCTCTTCTTCCACGTCGTCGCGCTGTGCTCGCTGCTCGGCGGCGGCCGCTGGCTGCTCGGCCTGTGACCACCCTCTGAGACCGGAAGGCGATCAAGATCCGGGCCCGGAGGAAGCCACTAAAGTGGGGGCCATGACCGAGACCCCCGCCCCTGCCCTCTGGCCCGCTCCGCTCGCCGATGGGACCGTCCACGCCACCGTCACGGTGCCGGGGTCCAAATCGGTCACCAACCGCGCCCTCGTGCTCGCCGCGCTCGCGTCCGAGCCGGGCTGGGTGCGCCGCCCGCTGCGCTCGCGCGACTCCCAGCTGATGTCGGACGCGCTGCGCGCGATGGGCGTGGGCATCGAGGAGACCGTCTCCTCCAGCTCCGCCGGCGCCGACGCGAGCGGCGAGGCCTGGCGGGTCATCCCGGCGGCCCTGCACGGCCCGACGACGGTGGACGTCGGCAACGCCGGAACGGTCATGCGCTTCCTGCCTCCCGTCGCCACCCTCGCCGACGGCGACATCCGCTTCGACGGCGACCCGCGCTCCTACGAACGGCCCCTCGGCCAGGTCATCGCCGCCCTGCGCACGCTCGGCGCCCGGATCGACGACGACGGCCGCGGCGCGCTGCCCATGACCGTCCAGGGCGGCGGGGCGCTGGAGGGCGGCACCGTCGAGATCGACGCCAGCAACTCCTCCCAGTTCGTCTCCGCCCTGCTGCTGTCCGCGCCGCGGTTCAACCAGGGCGTCGAGGTCCGGCACGTGGGCGGAAACCTGCCCTCGATGCCGCACATCCGGATGACCGTGGAGATGCTGCGCGCAGCGGGCGCCCAGGTGGACACCGCTGAGGCCGGCGGCGAGAAGGACGTGTGGCGGGTCTCCCCCGGCGCCCTGCTGGGCCGCGACATGGTCGTGGAGCCGGACCTGTCCAACGCACAGCCCTTCCTGGCCGCGGCCCTGATCACGGGCGGCACGGTGACCGTTCCCGACTGGCCGCGCCGCACCACGCAGCCGGGTGACGCGCTGCGCCGGATCTTCACGGAGATGGGCGGGTCCTGCGAACTGACCGACGCCGGCCTGGTCTTCACCGGCACGGGCAAGATCCACGGGATCGACGTGGACCTGAGCGAGGTCGGCGAGCTCACCCCGGGCATCGCCGCGGTGGCGTCCCTGGCCGATTCCGAGTCGGTGCTGCGCGGCGTCGCCCACCTGCGGCTGCACGAGACGGACCGGCTGGCCGCACTGACCAAGGAGATCAACGCGCTCGGCGGCGACGTCACCGAGACCGAGGACGGCCTGCGCATCCGGCCGCGCCGGATGCACGGCGGGGTGTTCCACACGTACGAGGACCACCGGATGGCGACCGCGGGCGCGGTGATCGGCCTGGCCGTGGAGGGCGTGCGGATCGAGAACGTGGCCACGACCGCCAAGACCCTGCCGGACTTCCCGGCGATGTGGACGGACATGCTGGCCGGGGACTCGGGACCCGGAGCGGGTGCGGGAGCGTAGGGCACGTCATGCGCAGGTACGGCAAGCACACCGACGAGGACGACATCCGCCAGCGCCCGAACCCCAAGGGCAACCGGCCCCGGACGAACATCCGGCCCAAGCACGAGGACGCCTCCGAAGGCTTCGTCCTGACCGTCGACCGCGGCCGGCTGACCTGCCTGGTCGACGGGCGCACGATCACCGCGATGAAGTCCCGGGAGCTGGGCCGCAAGGCCGCGGTCGTGGGCGACCGGGTGTGGATCGTCGGTGACCTGTCCGGCAGGAAGGACACCCTGGCCCGCATCGTGCGGATCGAGGAGCGCAAGTCCGTCCTGCGGCGCACCGCGGACGACGACGACCCCTACGAGCGGGTGGTGGTCGCCAACGCCGACCAGCTGGCGATCGTCACGGCCCTGGCCGATCCGGAGCCGCGGCCCCGGATGATCGACCGCTGCCTGGTGGCGGCGTACGACGCCGGCCTGGAGCCCCTGTTGGTGCTGACCAAGTCCGACCTGACCTCGGCGGACAAGATCCTGGAGATCTACTCGACGTTCGGCCTGGACTACGTGGTCACCAACCGCGAGGAGCTGACCTCCGGCAGCGCGGCCGAGCGGGTCCGGGAGCGTCTGACCGGCCGGATCACGGCCTTCGTGGGGCACTCCGGCGTCGGAAAGACCACCCTGGTGAACGCGCTGGTCGCCGAGGGCCGCCAGCGCGCCACCGGGCACGTGAACGCGGTCACCGGCCGGGGCCGGCACACGACCACCTCCGCGCTGGCGCTCCCGCTGCCCTCGGGCGACGGCTGGGTCATCGACACCCCGGGCGTGCGCTCCTTCGGCCTGCACCACGTGGACCCGTCCCGGGTGATCCTCGCCTTCCCGGACCTGGTGCCGGGTACGGAGGAGTGCCCGCGCGCGTGCAGCCACGACGAGCAGGATTGCGCGCTCGACACGTGGGTGGAGGAGGGCCACGCGGATCCTGCACGGCTCTACTCGCTGCGGCGGCTGCTGCGGACACGGGAGCGGCGCGAGGGCGACTGACCGACCCGGCGGGTATGCCGTGTTTGTCGGAGGACCTGCATGGATAAGTGCATAATCGCACCAAGTGACGCGATGTCACATGACGCGGGGAGGCATTCGCCATGGCGTGGCTGCTGGTCGTCGTCGCCGGACTCCTGGAGACGGGTTTCGCGGTCTGCCTGAAGCTCTCCCACGGATTCACCCGGCTCTGGCCGACGGTGGCCTTCGCCTGCTTCGCCCTCGGCAGCTTCGGCCTGCTGACCCTGGCCCTCAAGAAGCTGGACGTGGGGCCGGCCTATGCGGTCTGGACGGGCATCGGTGCGGCCGGTACGGCGATCTACGGGATGGTCTTCCTCGGCGACCTGGTCTCCACCCTCAAACTCGTCTCGATCACGCTGGTCATCCTGGGGGTCATCGGGCTCCAGCTGTCCGGATCGGCGCACTGAGCAGTCCGATCAGCTCCCCCGGCCCGGGCTCCTCGCCCGGGGCGATCACGTACGAGAGGGCGAGCCGCACCGCCAGTTCGCACCGCTGCGGCCCCTCCACCGGAGTGAGCGCCGCGGCCGCCCGGTCCCGGACGGTGCGGGCGAGCTCCCCGGGTCCTGGTTCACGCCGGCCCGCCGCGGGCAGGCCGGGCCCCCAGCCGCCGGTCAGCAGGGCCCGCAGGAGGGGGTGCTCGCGGGCCGCCCGCACCGTCCACTCCGCAACGGCGGCGAGCCGCTCCGGGGCCCGCTCCCGGGTGGACAGGGCCTCGTCCACCCCTTCCAGGTACCGGTCGGCAGCGCGCCGGACCAGGGCGCGACCCAGCCCCGCCTTGCCGCCGAACTCGTTGTAGAGGGTCTGCCGCGACACCCCGGCCGCGGCGGCGACCTCGACCATCCGGACGTCCGGCCAGGGGCGCGCCGCGAGCGCCGCTGCCGCCGCGTCCAGCAAGGTGTCCCGGGCTGCCGGCATCCGTGCCTCCCCGCTCGGTTCTCCGGCCCAGAGTTGACGGGGCGCCAGACCCTGTCAAGGGCGCGCCCGCCGTCAAGAGGGCACGTCCGGCCGCGTTCCGGACGCCGTTGGCCGGGGTCCGGGAGTCTCGCTACTGTTCGGGCATGCCCGAGTATGAGAATGACCTGCGCCTCGCCCTCGAACTCGCCGACGCGGCGGACGTCACCACGATGGAACGGTTCCGCGCCCTCGACCTCAAGGTCGAGACGAAGCCGGACATGACCCCGGTGAGCGAGGCGGACAAGGCAGCGGAGGAGGTCGTGCGGGCCGGCATCACGGCGGCCCGGCCGGACGACGCCATCCTGGGCGAGGAGTACGGGCTCATGGGCAGCGGCCCGCGCCGCTGGGTCGTGGACCCGATCGACGGCACGAAGAACTACGTGCGCGGGGTCCCCGTCTGGGCGACCCTGATCTCCTTGATGACGGAGGGGGAGGACGGCGTCTTCCGCCCGGTGGTCGGCGTGGTGTCCGCCCCGGCGCTGGGCCGGCGCTGGTGGGCGGCGCAGGGCTCCGGCGCGTACTCGGGCGGTGCGCTCGGGGAGCGCACCGCGATCGGCGTGTCCCGGGTGGGCGGACTGGGCGACGCCTCGTTCGCGTACTCCTCGCTGAGCGGCTGGGAGGAGCAGGGGCGGCTGCCCGGCTTCCTGGACCTCACGCGGGCGTGCTGGCGCACCCGGGGGTACGGCGACTTCTGGCCGTACATGATGGTCGCAGAGGGCTCCCTGGACCTGTGTGCCGAGCCGGAGCTGAACCTGTGGGATATGGCGGCCGTCGCGGTGGTCGTGCAGGAGGCGGGCGGCCGCTTCAGCAGCCTGGACGGGGTCGACGGCGTGCACGGCGGGAACGCGGCGGCGTCGAACGGACTGCTCCACGAGGAGATGCTCGACCTGCTCCGCCCGCGCGCCTGACCCACCCGCGCGCCGGCCGCGCTCCCTGTGCACGCCTCCTTGCTGGCCCTCCCGGTCCGTGGGAATCTGAGACTCCCCACGCTTGTGCGCTTGTGAAACGTTTCTCTTGATGAGGCGTTCCACCGGTCGCACCCACCCCGGCGCGGGGGCTCACCCCCAGGAGGTGGCTCTCTTCATGCTCGTCCGCGACGCCATGAGCACCGTGATCCTCACCCTCGGACCCGCACACACCCTCCGACAGGCGGCTTGCCTGATGTCCGGCCGGCGCGTCGGCGCGGCCGTCGTCCTCGACCCCGACCACAGCGGAATCGGCATCCTGACCGAACGCGACGTCCTCAACTCGATCGGCGCGGGCCACGACCCCGACCGGGAGTCGGTGGCCGCGCACACCACCAACAACGTCGTCTTCTGCACCCCGGACGCGACGCTGCAGGAAGCCGCCGAGGCGATGGCCCACGGCGGCTTCCGACACCTGATCGTGCTGGAGCACGGCGGACCGGTGGGCATCGTGTCCGTGCGCGACGTCATCCGCTGCTGGGTCCCGGCCCGGCGCGCGGTCTCCGCCTGAAACGACGGCGGGCCGCGACCCTCCGAAGAGGGCCGCGGCCCGGCGTCCTGCTACGGCAAGCGGTCCCGATCAGGCGCGGAGGGCCTGGACCGCGGCCTCCAGGCGCTTGCCGAAGTCGCCGTCCGCCCGGCGGAAGTTGTCGATCGCACGCTCGACGATGTCGTCGCGGGAGACCTTGGCGATGAAACCGGAGAGGTTTTCCACCAGGCGGCTCTTCTCCTCCTCGGAGTACAGCCGGTAGAGGTTGCCCGCCTGGACGAAGTCGTCGTCCTCGCTGTGCACGGGGGTGGCGTGGTTGCCGGTGCCACCGGTGACCGCGACCGGCTGCCACAGCGGACGACCGGTCTCGTGCGGGCCTCCGAAGCTGTTCGGCTCGTAGTTCTTCGCACCCTTGTGGCGGCCGTCGTAGAGGTAGCCGTCTCGGGAGTTGGTGCGCGCCTCGGTGGCGTGCGGACGGTTCACCGGCAGGTGGTCGGCGTTGATGCCGACGCGGTAGCGGTGGGCGTCGCCGTAGCCGAAGAGGCGGCCCTGGAGCATCTTGTCCGGGGACGGGCCGATGCCGGGGACGAAGTGCGCCGGGCTGAAGATGGACTGCTCGACCTCGGCGAAGACGTTCTCCGGGTTGCGGTTGAGCTCCAGCTTGCCGATCTCGATCGGCGGGTAGTCCGCATGCGGCCACACCTTGGTGAGGTCGAAGGGGTTGAAGCGGTAGGTCGCCGCGTCGGCCGCCGGCATGATCTGCACCTGCACGGTCCAGGTCGGGAAGTCACCGCGCTCGATGGCCTCGCGCAGGTCGCGCTGGTGGCTGTCGGGGTCCTCGCCGGCGAGGACGTTGGCCTCGGCCTGGGTGAGGTTCTTGATGCCCTGGTCGGTCTTGAAGTGGTACTTGACCCAGAAGACCTCGCCGGCCTCGTTGTTCCACTGGAACGTGTGCGAGCCGTAGCCGTTCATGTGGCGGTAGGACGCCGGGATGCCCCGGTCACCGAACAACCAGGTCACCTGGTGGGTGGACTCCGGCGACAGACCCCAGAAGTCCCAGACGTTGTCCGCCTCCTGCGAGCCGGTGTACGGGTCGCGCTTCTGGGTGTGGATGAAGTCGGGGAACTTGATGGCGTCCTTGATGAAGAACACCGGGGTGTTGTTGCCGACGAGGTCGTAGTTGCCCTCCTCGGTGTAGAACTTCAGCGCCCAGCCCCGGGGGTCGCGCACCGCGTCGGCGCTGCCCAGGTTGCCCGCGACGGTGGAGAAGCGCAGGAAGGTCTCGGTCTGCTTGCCGACCTCGGACAGGAACGCGGCCCGCGTCCACTGCGAGACGTCGCGGGTCAGCGTGAAGGTGCCGTACGCGCCGGCGCCGCGGGCGTGCACCACTCGCTCCGGGATGCGCTCGCGGTTGAAGTGCGCGAGCTTCTCCAGCAGGAGCTGGTCCTGGACCAGAACGGGACCGCCGATGCCGGCCGTCTCACTGTTCTGGTTGTCGGCCACCGGCGCCCCGGCCTCGGTGGTGAGCGGTCCCTGCGTCACGTGCGCCTCCTGCGTCATCGCTGCCTGTCCTGTCCTCGGCATCAGCCGCACTCGATCCTACAATGGACATTGTCCAAGTCAAGTAAGGATCCAAGTCCGCACCGGTTCGGGAGTTACACCGAATCCCCTCACTGTTAGGCTGGTGTCCATGAGTGACCTGCTGGAACGACTTCGCGGACGCGGCTGGCGCATGACGGCACAGCGGCGTGTCGTGGCCGAGGTGCTCGACGGTGACCACGTGCACCTGACGGCCGACGAGGTGCACGCACGCGCCGTGGCCAAGCTGCCGGAGATCTCGCGGGCGACCGTGTACAACACGCTGGGCGAGCTGGTCTCCCTCGGCGAGGTGCTGGAAGTCGCCACGGACCGGCGCGCCAAGCGGTACGACCCGAACGCCCACCGGCCGCACCAGCACCTGGTCTGCGCGCAGTGCGGCGCCATCCGCGACGTCCACCCCGCGGGCAATCCGCTGGCCGACCTGCCCGACTCGGAACGCTTCGGCTTCGTGGTGTCGGCGGTCGAGGTCACCTACCGCGGCCTCTGCCCGAACTGCGCGGGCGCCTGATCCCGGAAGCCGTGAAGGCCCCGGCCCCCATGGCGGATTCAAGGGGTCGGGGCCTTCACGGCTTCCGCGACCTCCGGAAATTCCCGGGCGCTTCGCGCACGGAAACAACTCAGGGCCCGGATCCAATGGATCCGGGCCCTGAGCCTTCAGTAGCGGGGACAGGATTTGAACCTGCGACCTCTGGGTTATGAGCCCAGCGAGCTACCGAGCTGCTCCACCCCGCGTCGGTGAACCCAACGTTACGTGAAGGCCCCCGGCACATGCAAATCGGTTAACCGGGGACCGGTCCGGGATCCGTCCGGGGGCCGGGCCCCGGCCTGGCGGGGGTCACGCCGAGAGCTCCTCCGCCAGGGCCTCGCGCAGCCGGGCCGCCCGCTCCGAGACCTCCGCGGGCCCCAGCTCCATGGCGCGGGCGCACCACTTCTGCCCCTCCGCGAGATCGCCGTGGCGAGCGGCCAGCAGGCCCAGTCGCAGGGCGGCTCGGCCGTGGCCGGCCACCGCCGCCCGGGTCCACCACAGCGCCGCCTCCGGCTCGCTGCCCTCTCGCGCCAGCAGCAGACCCAGGTTGAACGCGCCGTTGCGGGACCCAGCCTCGGCTGCCTCCCGGTACCAGCGGGCGGCGGACTCCATGTCGCCGCGGGCTGCCGCCAACATGCCGACGCGCACCTGGGCCCGGCGGTGCCCCAGCTCCGCGGCGCGCTCGTACCACTCCTCGCTCTCGGTGCGCGGGGCGCTGCCGACCGGCTCGCCCAGCGCCGGCGGCTCCGGCGGCGGGGCCAGCGACTCCAGCAGCGCGGCCAGGCGGAAGGCCGCCTCCGCGCTGCCGCCGCCGGCCGCGCAGCGCAGGTGACGCTCGGCCGCCCGCTCCTCCCCGTCCCGTACCAGCGCGATGCCGACCTGGAGGGCGGCGTCGGTGTGGCCCGCCGAGGCGGCCCGCTCGTACCACTTCAGCGCCGTACGATCCTCGTCGCGGCTGGCGAAGAGGATGCCGAGGTTGAAGGCCGCGTCCACGCTGCCCGCCTCCGCGGCCTTCGAGAACCACGGCTCGGCGCCCGCCGCATCGCCGACCTGGAGCAGCATGATGGCCAGCGCGTTGGCCGCCTCGCGGTGGCCGGCGTAGGCAGCCCGCCGGTACCACTGCTCGGCCTGCGCGGTCCGGTCCTGTGCGGCGCACAGCAAAGCAAGGTTGTACGCCCCGTTTTGATCTCCGGCGTCCATGGCGGTCCGGTACCAGCGTTCCGCGGTCTGGGTCTCGCCCCGCGCGGCGTGCAACGCACCCAGGGCGTTGGCGGCGTTGCCGTCGCCGTCCTTGGCCGCCCGGTGCCACCACGCGGCCGCGCTCTCCTCGTCGCCGGCGTCACGCAGCAGGAAGCCGAGCGCACACGCGGCCCGCGCCTCGCCCTGCTTGGCGGAGGTCAGGTACCAGCGCCCGGCCTCCTTGAGCTCCCCACGCGCCTCCAGCAGGGCGCCCAGGTGGAGCGCCGCGCGCCGGTGCCCGCGGGCGGCGGCCTGCCGGTACCACTGCTCGGCCTCGGCGGGGTCGCCCTTGCGCAGGTGCCTGGCCAGCCGGTAGGCGGCCTCGCGGTGGCCCTGTTCGGCAGCAGCGCGGAACCACTGCTCCACGCCCTTGTCCCCGCGGTGCTCCAGCAGGTCGGCCAGCCCGTACGCACCCAGCGCGTGGCCGGATTCCGCCGCCTGGCGCAGCCAGTACTCGGCGGCCGGCTCGTCGCCGCGCTCGCGGAAGTGGCGGCCCAGGGCGTGCGCGGCGGGTGCGGACCCGGCCACGGCGGCGACCCGCCACCAGCCGGCGGCCTCGTCGGGGTAGCCCCGTTGGAGCAGCAGGACGCCCAGGTTGTTGGCGGCGGCGCGGTCCCCCTCGGCGGTGGCCCCGCGCAGGTAGGGCTCGGCGCCGTCCAGGTCTCCGCGGCGCAGCAGCAGCGCGCCGAGCACGCTCATGGCACCGGGGTCGCCCTTGTCGGCGGCCACCCGGTGCCGGGCCTCCAGCTCGGCGTCACTCGCCGCGTCGGTCTCGGCGAACATCTCCTGCGCGAACTCCGCATCGGTCAGCGCGGTCTGCGTGTCGGCAACGGGTGCCGACTCGTTGGCTCCTGTGCCCGCTTCGGCCTGCGCCCTCACAAACCGCCCTGTCTCCAGCAGAGTTGACCTGTCCCCCATAAATCCCATCGTCGCATCACCTGCTACCCGCGTACACCTGGTATGTCGCAGTCAGTGAGGTCACTACAGCGTTTTGTCGACATGCCCACAGTGGGGTAAGTCAAACACGCTCCTGCCCCAACTCACCCACCCCAGCTACCGCGTGTCCCGTCCGGACATGACGAAGGCCCGGATCCCATGGATCCGGGCCTTCGTCTTCAGTAGCGGGGACAGGATTTGAACCTGCGACCTCTGGGTTATGAGCCCAGCGAGCTACCGAGCTGCTCCACCCCGCGTCGGTGAAACCACAGTATCACGACGCGGGACGGAGCCCTCACCCATTGATCATCAACCGCCCGCGGGAGGGGGCGTGGCCTTCGCCTCCGCCTCGATCGCCCGCTTCAGCGCGGCCTTGATGTCGTCCTGGGCCTTGCCGAAGGCCGCCCAGTCACCAGCCTGCCGGGCCTTCTCGGCCTCCTCGATCGCCTTCTGGGCGTCGGAGAGGGCCGCCTTGACCGTCGGGTCCTGGTTGGTCGGCGGCGTGACGGTGCCCTCACCCGGCGGCTGGGCCGGCGGAACCGGTGTGGTCGGGGCCTCGGCCCCGAAGACCACGTTCAGCGCCTTCTCCAAGGTGTCCTCGAAGGCCGTCTGGCCGCCATAGGTCACGAGGACCTTGCGCAGCAGCGGGTACTTCAGCCCGGAGCTGCGGACGTACACCGGCTCCACGTAGAGCATGCCGCCGTCGAGCGGCACCGCGAGCAGGTTGCCGTATTCGATCTCCGAGTCGCCACCGCGCAGCAGGCGGATGGACTCGGCGATCTTCGGCTCCGACTGGAACTTGCTCTGCACCTGGCCGGGGCCGTCCGGCGGCTTGCTCGTCGGCATCTTCAGAATTCTGATCTTGCCGTAGTCCTGCGTCGTCGGATCGGCGTTGACCGCCATGAAGGCGCTCAGGTTGGGCCGCTCGTTCGGCGTGAACGTCGTGGTGAGCGAGAAGACCTGGTCCTTCTCCTTCTGGCCCGGCATCTTCATCGACAGGTAGTACGGCGGAACCGCCGTGCCGGCCTTGGTCGTCGGGTCGTCCGGGACGGCCCAGGCCTCACTGCCACTGAGGAAGGTCTGCGGGTCGGTGACGTGGTACCGGGTCAGCAGCTCCCGCTGGACCTTGAAGAGGTCCTGCGGGTAGCGGAGGTGCTCCATGAGCGGCTCGTCGATCTCGCTCTTGGGCTTGACCGTGCCCGGGAACGCCTTCATCCAGGTCTTCAGGACCGGGTCCTCGGTGTCCCACTGGTACAGGTCCACCGAGCCGTCGTAGGCGTCGACGGTGACCTTCACCGAGTTGCGGATGTAGTTGACCTGGTTCTCCTGGGCCACGACGGCCCGCTGGCTGTTGGTGAGCGAGTCCGCGGTGCTCTGCCCCAGCGTGGTGCGCGAGGCGTACGGGTAGCCGTTGGTGGTCGTGTACGCGTCGACGATCCACTTGATCCGGCCCTCGACCACGGCCGGATAGGGCGCGCCGTCGATGGTCAGCCACGGGGCGACGGCCTCGACGCGCTCCTTGGGCGTGCGGTTGTACAGGATCCGCGAACCCTCGCCGATGGCGCCCGAGTACAGGATCTGCGGCTCGTTGAAGGTCAGCGCGTAGGCGGCCCGGTTGACGGGGTTGTCGAGGTTGACGCCGGAGCCGCCCGTGTAGCTGGTCTCCTTCTCGCCGTTGTCGTCGGAGTAGTCGAGCTCCTTCTGCGGTCCGCCGACGATCGAGTACTGCTTCGTCTGCTCGCCGTAGTAGATCCGCTGCTCGAAGTCCGTGCCGAACATGCCCTTGGAGGGGAGGTCGGACTGGGTGAAGTCGGGGGCGCCCTGGTCGCCGACGGTGGTGCCCTTGGCCGCGACCACGCCGTAGCCGTGCGTGTACTTGAAGTGGTCGTTGATCCAGTTGTTCTTCGGGATGCCGCCGATGTTCAGCTCGCGCAGTCCGATGACCGTGTCCTGGCCGCTGTACCGGTCCACGGCCAGCGTGGACGGGAAGGCGTAGTAGCCCTTGACCTGCTGGAGCTGCTGGAAGGCCGGCGAGACGATGTTCGGGTCGAGGAGCCGGATGCTCGCGGTGGAGTCGGCCTGCGAACGCAGCTTGGTACGGTCCGCCGTCTGCGAGACGCCCGGGTAGTCGGTGACCTCGGAGCCGGCGATCCCGTAGGCCTCGCGCGTCGCCTTGATGTTCTTCTGGACGTACGGGGATTCCTTGGCCTGCTCGTTCGGCTGGACCTGGAACTTCTGCACGATCGCCGGGTAGAGCCCGCCGATCAGGATGGCCGAGAGCACCATCAGGCCGAAGCCGATCACCGGCAGCTGCCAGGTGCGGCGCCACAGCGTCGCGAAGAACAGCACGGCGCAGATCGCGGCGATGGCCACCAGGATCGTCTTCGCCGGCAGGTAGGCGTTCGCGTCGACGTACCGCAGACCGGTCCAGTTGTCGGCGGCCTTGAAGTCACTGGACTTCACGGCGAGCCCGTAGCGGTCGAGCCAGTACGCGACCGCCTTGAGCGTGACGAAGAGGCCCAGCAGCACCGACAGGTGGCCGGTCGCGGCGGCGGTGGCCCGGGCGCCCGGGCTCGTCACGCGCAGTCCGCCGTACAGGTAGTGCACGACGGTCGCGGCGATCACCGACAGCACGACGGCGGCGAAGCCGAAGCCGAGCAGGAAGCGGTACCAGGGCAGGTCGAAGGTGTAGAACGACACGTCCATCCGGAACTGGGGGTCCTTCGTGCCGAAGGGCACCCCGTTCACGTACATGAGCCAGGTCTTCCACTGGCCGGCCGCCGAGGCTCCGGCGATCAGGCCGACGAGCACCGAGATGCCCAGGAGCAGCCACTTCTTGTACGGGGCGATGCTCATCCGGTAGCGGTCGAGGCTCTGCTGTTCCATCGACATCGCGCTGAGCGGCGGCCGCAGCCGGTGCGCCAGCCAGATGTTCAGCCCGACCGCGCCCGTCATCAGCAGCCCGAAGACGCTGAAGAGGCCGATCTTGGTCCACAGCGTGGTGGTGAAGACACTGGAGTACTTCACGGAGCGGAACCAGAGCCAGTCCGTCCAGAAGCCGGCGAACATGATGAAGAGCATTCCCAGGACGGCCAGCACGCCCAAGGTCATGAGAAGAGTGCGAGCACGCCGGGAGGGGCGTCCGACTCTCATCCGTGGCCCGGAAGGGCCTCCGCCGCGGTCCGGCATCTGGAAAGCCAAGGTGCGCACCTCGAAAGTCGCTGAGTACTGGTATGGATCGGACCCCCGATCGTAGAGCCCATTCATGCAACTTACTGAGGCCCCGGTCAGTTCCCGGTATGGGTCGGAAAGGAGGCAGGATGTTGTCCATGTCCAACGTTTCGCCTTCCCCCACGCCGTCCGACGAGCCGACTCCGCCGACGGCCCCCATGGCGGCCAGTCCGCTGACCCGCGCCTGTCTCGAGATCGACGAGTACGCCGCCGGCCTCGGCTGGGACAAGCCCGCGCGGCTGTTCGCGCTGGTCGACACCGCCCGGCTCAAGAAGCAGGAGCCGCGCCTGGCCTCCCAGCTCGGCCTCGACGCGGACGACGCCGGCAAGAGCTCCCTCACCCCGATCGAGCAGGACACCGTCCCGTCCGGAACCCCGCTCGACACGTTCCTGGGCACCATCGCCTGGCCCGACGCCGTCATCGGGTGTGCGCTGACCGTCGAGCGCCTGATGCTGCCGCCGTCCGCGGAGGCCTCCGTACCGGAGGGCCTGAGCGACAAGCAGCTGGCGAAGTGGGTCGCCGGGCATCCGGAGCGGCAGGAGGTCCGGATCACCGTGGCCGTCCTGCGCGACGGCTCGCGCGAGTCAGCTGTACGACTGCGCGAGAAGGACTCCGCGACGGAGGTCCTCACCGGCGGGGGCCTGGTGCCGGGACTGGCCGAGGCCCTGGCCGCGACCTTCGCCTAGGGTCCGTCACCGCCGGACGGACCCCGGCCCCGGGGAGGGCGACCGGTCAGGGCTTGGCGCCGCACTGCGGCAGCCCGGCCGTGTCCCCCTTGCCGATCTTCTGCAACGACTTCATGGCGTCGTCGATGGTGGAGACCTTCACCAGCGTCAGCCCGTCCGGCACGTTGGATGCCGCGGAGGCGCAGTTGTCGGCAGGAGTGAGGAAGTACTCCGCACCGGCCTTGCGGGCGCCGATGGTCTTCATCTGGATGCCGCCGATCGGACCGACCTTGCCGGCGTCGTCGATGGTGCCGGTGCCCGCGACGAACTTTCCGCCGGTCAGGTCCTCCGGAGTCAGCTTGTCGACGATGCCCAGCGCGAACATCAGCCCGGCGCTCGGGCCGCCCACGTCGGCGAGCTTGATGTCGATGGTGAACGGGAAGGTGTGGTCGGAGCCGGCCCGGATGCCGACGATGGCGCGGCCGTCGCCCTCCGCCTTGCCGGTGGTGATGGTGACCTTGGAGGTGCCTGCGGGCTCGCGGCCGGCCTTCGCGGCCGCCGCGGCGTCGGCGGCGGGCACGATGGTGAACTCGACCGGTTCGCCGGGCTTGCGCTTGGTGACGAGCTTGGCCACGTCCTCGGGGGCGGTGACGGGGGCGCCGTCCACGGCCTTGACCACGTCACCGGCGTGCAGCAGGCCCTCGGAGGGGCTGTCCTTGACCACGGAGGCGACGATCACCCGGGCGGTGACCGGGATGTCGAGCTGCCGGAGCGCCGCGACCTTGGCGCTCTGCTGGGACTGGCTGAACTCCTCGGCGTTCTCCTGGGTGGACTCCGCGTCGGTCTTGCCGTCCGGGTAGAGGTTCTCGTGCGGGACGACGATGTTGTCGCCCGCCAGCCACCCGTAGACGGCTTCCACCAGATTCATGTCGTAGTCGGCGCCCGTGACGCGGACCGTCGTCATGTTGAGGTGACCGCTGGTCGGGTACGTCTTGCGCCCCGAGATGCTGAGGACGGGCTCACCGTGCGAGTCCCCGAGCGTGTTCACGGTCGGGCCGGGGCTCATCTCGGAGTACGGGACCTTGATGAAGACCCCCGCGCAGAGCAGCGCGAACAGCACCAGGGTGGAGGCGAGCATCGTCGCGGTGCGGCGTGGCATGGATCCGACAGTACGGGACGGCCCCGGCGAGCGGCCCTCGGGGCCGGTCCGTACGGGGTTCGTCGGCGAAACTCTCAGCGGAATCTCACGGTGCGGGGGCGGGGTGGACGCCCCGCGCCGGGTCGGATCGCGTCAGACGGTGTCGGAGGCGGAAGCGGCCTCGGCCTTCGCCCTGACCTGATCCGCGCTGCCGTGACCCTGGCCGTTGCCCATGGCTTCGCGGAACCGCGCGTAGCCCGCGAGCTCGGATATGTCGCCCTGCGTGCGGTCCCGTGCCGCCCAGCTGCCCCATATCGCCGCGCCGATCGCGGCGAACAGCGGAATCAGCAACCACGCCAGAGATCCCATGGGCGCGCCTCCCTGCCCCGAAGTGCGTTTCGTTGGTGGCTTCAACGCTCGTGCCCATGGGGGGGTTACGCAAATCGAGGGCGTGTTGCGCGGCCGATCGGGTGTGAGGGTATCCGCCCGACGATCACGCTCCGCGACCGGGGTCGGCCGACCGGGGCCGGCGGCGTCAGCAGGCGCCGACCCACTCCTCCGAGCCGTCCGCGAAGGTCTGGTGCTTCCAGATCGGGACCTCGTGCTTGAGGTCGTCGATCAGCATCCGGCAGGCCTCGAAGGCCTCGCCGCGGTGCGGGCAGGAGACCGCGACCACCACGGCCAGGTCACCGACGGCCAGGTCGCCCACGCGGTGCACGGCGGCCAGGGCGCGGACCGGGTACTTGGCCACGACGCGCTCGGCGATCCGGCGCATCTCGGCCTCCGCCGTCGGGTGGCAGGAGTAGCCGAGCGCATCGACGTCGGCCCCGCCGTCGTGGTTGCGCACCGTGCCGACGAAGAGCGTCGTACCGCCCGTGGCGTCGTCGCCGACGGCCTGGAAGACCTCGTCGATCGAGAGCGGGGTGTCGCGGATCGCGAGCAGCCGGACGGGGTCCTGGGCGGCCTGCTCGCCGGGGTGGTCGAAGTGCGGTGCCATACCGTCCATCGTGCCCCAGCCGCCGACCCGGCGGAATAGCTGATTCGCCCGGCCCGCGGTGCCGGCCTTGGGAGCCTCCTACAGGACCGCCGCCGCGGGATCAGATCCCGCGGCGCTTGCGGGCCAGCCGGACCGCCGCGGCCGCGCCGAGCAGGGCCACCGTCGCGCCCGCCGCACCGGCGGCCGTGGCGGCGTCCCTGCGGCCCAGCCGGCGGCCGGCGACGGTGTGGCGGCCCGCGACCTCCTGGAGGAGCTCGGCGAGGACTTCCTCGTTGGTCCAGCGCGGCCGCCAGCCGGCCGCGTGCAGCCCGCTGACGCTGACCACCCAGGGGTGCATCGTGTACGCCAGGTCCCCGGCCGGGGACGGGGTCAGGCCGATGCGGTGCAGGCGGGCCGCCGCGCCCAGCGCGACCGCCGAGGGCAGCTCCATCCGGCGGATGCCGCTCAGCTCCTCGACCTCCTCCTGCTCCAGCCACCCCTCGCAGCCCACGGCCAGCTCGCCCTCGACCTTCTCCAGGGCCGCGTACTCCAGGGCACTGACCAGGTCCTCCACGTGGCAGAACTGCCAGGTGGGCCGGGATCCCGCGACGACGAGCAGGCGCGGGGACTCGAAGTACCGGGTCAGGGCGGTGTCGGTACCGCCGACGAGCACCGCGGGGCGGACCACGGTGACGTTGAGCCCGGGGTGGGCGCGGGGGGCCCGTCGGCCGAGCCGTTCGATCTCCAACAGGTCGCCGACACCGGTCGCCTCGGCGGTGGCCCGCAGCTCGGAGTCCTCCGACAGCGGGATGTCGTTGTCGGGCAGGGCCCCGTAGACCATGGCTGAGGTGCACAGCACCACCCGGTGCACGCCGGCCGCGGCGGCGGCCGTGAGGACGGTCTGGGTCCCGCGCACGTTGTATGCCGTACGGGCCGCCGGGTCCGTCTCCAGGTCGAGGTCGAGGGCGAGGTGGACGACGACGTCCGCGCCGCGCAGCTTCTCGGCGATCGCAGGGTCCCGTACGTCGAGTACGTGCCACTGCGCGTCCGCGCAGTCGCCTCGCCGCTCGTCGATGGCCACGACCTGCCTGACCTCGTCGGAGGCGGCGAGGCGGGTCACGAGGGCTGCACCGACGCCCGAGGCGGCGCCGGTCACGGCGATCACGGGGCTGGGCCGACGGGGGCTTTCCGGGTTTCGCGGCTGGCGAACGCCGGGGGCGCCGTCGCCGTGCTCGGGGCGGTCGTCGTCCTGCGTCGCGCGGCTGCGCTTATCCGAAACGTGCGGATCTGGGGAACTCACCGGGCGTCTCCAGCGGTTGTCTTCAGTAGGGACGCGCCGTGACGCGGCCCCACCAGGTGATGTCCATCCTGCCGCAGCCCAGGAGTCGGCGGAGCACCGAGCCCGGATGCGGGCTCCGGTGTCTACGCTGGGTGGTGTTGTCGGACCATTGCCCGTCGGCACCCGCCGACGGCCCTACGAGCCGAGGAAACCCGTGAGCGACACCCCATTCGGATTCGGCCTTCCGCCGGAGGAGCCGGACAACGGCGACGAAGGCAAGAAGAAGGGCAACCAGGGCGGTCAGGGCGGCCCTGCGAATCCCTTCGGGTTCCCCGGCATGGGGCTGCCGGGCGCCGGTGCCCCCGGCGGCGCGGACAATCCGTTCGCCGCGATGTTCGGTTCCATGAACCCGAACGACCTCGGTGCGGCCTTCCAGCAGCTCGGCCAGATGCTCAGCTACGAGGGCGGTCCCGTGAACTGGGACATGGCCAAGGACATCGCCCGCCGGACCGTCGCGCAGGGCACGGCGGACGGCGTGAAGGACACCAGCGTCGGCATCGCCGAGAAGTCGGCCGTCGAGGAGGCCGTGCGCCTGGCCGACCACTGGCTGGACGGCGTGACCTCGCTGCCCTCCGGTGCCACCACGGCAGTGGCGTGGAGCCGCGCCGAGTGGGTCGAGGCCACCCTCCCGGTGTGGAAGGAGCTCGTGGACCCGGTCGCCGAGCGCGTCGGCGCGGCCATGGGCAGCGTGCTGCCCGAAGAGATGCAGGCCATGGCGGGCCCGCTGCTGGGCATGATGCGCTCCATGGGCGGGGCCATGTTCGGCCAGCAGATCGGCCAGGCCGTCGGCGTCCTCGCCGGCGAGGTCGTCGGCTCCACCGACATCGGGCTGCCCCTGGGCCCGGCGGGCAAGGCCGCGCTGCTCCCGCTGAACATCGAGGGCTTCGGCCGGGATCTGGGCGTGCCCTCGGACGAGGTGCGGCTGTACCTGGCGCTGCGCGAGGCGGCCCACGCCCGGCTCTTCGCGCACGTCCCGTGGCTGCGCTCGCACCTGTTCGGAGCCGTCGAGGGCTACGCGCGCGGGATCAAGGTGGACACCTCGAAGCTGGAGGACGTGGTCGGGCAGCTGGACCCGTCCAACCCGGAGCAACTGCAGGAAGTCCTGCAGGGCGGCATGTTCCAGCCGCAGGACACTCCCGAGCAGAAGGCCGCCCTGGCCCGCCTGGAGACGGCGCTCGCGCTGGTCGAGGGCTGGGTCGACGCGGTGGTGCACGAGGCCGCCAAGCCCCGGCTGGCCTCGGCGGACGCGATGCGCGAGACCATGCGCCGGCGCCGCGCCTCGGGTGGCCCGGCGGAGCAGACCTTCGCGACACTGATCGGCCTGGAGCTGCGCCCGCGCCGCCTGCGCGACGCCTCGCGCCTGTGGGCCTCGCTGACCGACGCGCGCGGGGTGGACGGCCGCGACGGCCTGTGGGAACACCCGGACATGCTGCCGACGGCCTCCGACCTCGACGATCCGGACGGCTTCGTGCACCGCGAGCAGCTGGACTTCTCCGAGATCGACAAGATGCTCGGCGAGGCGGCCGAGAAGCGCGGTCAGCAGAGCGACGGCGAGGGCGAAGAGAACAAGTGAGCCTCCACGACGACGCGGCCCTGGTCCTGAAGGGCTACGAGGACCAGAGCGAGCTGCGCGACCTGTACCTGGCACATCTGGCCGCCCATCCGGACGGGGTCTACAAGCCCTGCGAGGCGGGGCACGTCACGGGCAGCGCGCTCGTGATCGACCCGGTGGGCGGACGGGTCCTACTGACCCTGCACAAGAAGCTGGGGTTGTGGCTGCAGATGGGCGGCCACTGCGAGCCCGGTGACACGACCCTGGCGGACGTGGCCCTGCGCGAGGCCCGCGAGGAGTCCGGCATCGAGCACGGGCTGACCCTGGTGCCCGGCGGTCCGGTGCGCCTGGACCGGCATCCCATCCCGGCGCCCTGCAACTGGCACCTGGACGTGCAGTACGCGGCACTGGCCCCGGCCGACGCCGTGGCGGAGATCAGCGAGGAGTCACTGGACCTGCGCTGGTTCCCGTACCAGGAGGTGGCCTCGGTGGCCGACACCTCGGTGGTCCTGCTGCTGGAGGCGGCCCGTGCGCGGCTCGCCGCGGCGGGCTGAGCCCGCGGGCTGCCCAGCGGCATGACGAGGGGGCGGTCCCGTGCGGCCGTGCGGGACCGCCCCCTCCGCCGTACCGGATCAGTTCCAGCCGTTGCTGTGGTTCTGGGCGTGGACGCCCTGCTGGCCCATCCCGAACTGCGCGGCGAGGCCCTGTCCGACCTGCGCGTTCTGCGGCGGCAGCGCCTCGCTGGGCTGCACCAGCGCGATGCCCGTGCCGAGGAAGCTGAGCTCCCAGCCCTCGCCGGTGTTGCCGCGGCGCCGCCAGACACCGCTGGAGTGCGTCTGGGCCTGCATCTGCACCCGCAGCGAAGTGGACCAGGCGACGATGGCGTCCGCGTCGACGTTGACGTACTTGTCGGGCGTGACGTGCATCATCAGCGGCTGCCCGGAAGTCATCAGGGCGACCTTGCCGTGGCCGGAGATGTTGAGCTGGTACTTGCCGGATCCGGAGATCCCGTACTGGCTGTCCACCGCGATGACCTCGGTGTGCAGGGTCGAGTCCAGGGCCAGGACGTAGCTGCTGTCGACCGTCAGGCCCTCCTGCTCGACGTCCACGACGTGGACGTGCTGGGCCAGGTTGGCGAGGTAGACCGTGCCCTGCCCGGAGCAGCGCATGAGGTCCAGGCCCTCACCGGTGCGGCGGCGGGCGCCCCGCTGGTTGCTGCTCTGGTACTCGCCGTCGAAGTCGATCAGCCCCTGGTAGGCGACCATCGCGCCCTTGCGGGCGAGTACGTCGTCGGAGCCCGTCAGGGAGACCCGCAGCAGCTGCGGGTTCTGGACGGTGTACCGGTCCTGGGACTGCGCCTCGGCGTGGGCGAAAAGTGCGCTCTGCATGATGTGTACGCTCCCCCTCAGCCCCGGACCCGGAGCCGGTCGGTGCTGTCCTCGCTGGGCTGTACGACGACGATGCCCTGGCCGGAGAAGGCCATCTGGTAGGCCTCTCCACTGCCCCGGCCGATCATGGACGAGGCCTTGAAACTGCGCTTGCCCTTGACCTTCAGGTTCGGCGACCAGGCGACGAGCGCGTCGGGGTCGACGTACGTCTCGTCCTCGCCGCGGCCGCAGTCGACCACGATCGGAGTGCCGCGCGAGGTCAGCGCGACCCAGCCGGTGCCCGCGACCTGGACGTTGAACAGGCCCTGGCCGGCGAACTTCGCCAAACCCTTGACCCGCTCGACGCCCCACTGGAGGTGCGCGTCAAAGGCGAGGAGGTTCGTGCCGTTGACCGACAGCGCGTCGTTGTCGAGATGGATGACGACGATGTCGGCGCCGTAGTCGGCGAGGTACAGGAGACCGTCGCCGGTGCACTTCATCAGGGGTGCGCTCTCGCCCGTGACCCACTGCGATGCCATCTGGCGGACGGCCGGGGGGTTCGGCTCGTACTGCACGAAGCCCTCGTAGGCGACCATCGAGCCGGTGCGGGCGAAGAGGTCCTGGCCGCTCTGCATGGCGACCTTGAGCATCGACGGCCCGTGGTTTTCCATGCGGGTCGTCACCGGGGTCGGGGCGAAGCCCACGAGCTGCTGGTTCATTGCGTTCATGCCGGGCTCCCTCAGACCTCGTACGGCTGGACGACGATGAAGTTTCCGGGAGCGCCGCGGAACTGGAGGTTCACGGTCTCCCCGCTGTGGCCGGGGTAGGCGTTGCGCCGCAGCCGGACCTGGCTGGACAGGATCACCTGCGAGGCGGCCGACCACGCCACGATGGCGTTGCTGTCCGCGAAGGTGGTCGGGGTGACGGGCAGGACGACCGGGACACCGTGGGTCTTGACGACCACCGTGCCGGTGCCCTGGAACTGCAGGGTGAACAGCGCGCCGCCGGGGATGCCGTGGCCCTCGATCCGGCGGACCTCGTGCTGGAGGGACTCGTCGAAGGCGAGGACATTCTCCGCGGAGACGCAGATGGCGTCGCCCTGGAGCTCGATGGTGTGCAGGTGGGCACCGTTCTCGGCGAGGAAGACCTGGCCGCGGCCGGTGCAGCGCATCAGCTGCATCTCCTGGCCCGTGGCGTTGCCGACGATGCGACCGGCGAATCCGGCGCCCTTGTAGGCGAAGTCGACCTTGCCCTGGTAGAGGACCATGCTGCCCTGGCGGGCAAGGACGGCCTGGCCGCCCATCGAAAGGTCGACGCGTACGAGCTGCTGGTTCTGCGCGGTCCAGCGGGAGCCAGTCGGGGCCTCCTTGTACGGCTGGAGCGCCGCGGCGAGGCCGGCCGCCGGGGCGGCGGTCTGCGGGGCGTAGCCGGGCTGCTGGCCTGGGACCTGGCCGAAGCCCGGCTGCTGACCGTAGGGGGCGGGGGCCGGGGCCGGCGGCGGCACCTGGCCCGGGTACTGGCCGGGGACCTGGCCGTACGAGGGCTGCTGCGGCGGCTGGCCGTAGGGCGCGGGAGCCTGCGGGGCGAGCGGCGCGGCTATGGTCGGCGCGGCGTGCACCGGGGCGGGGGCCGCGTGCTGCGGGTACTGCGGCGGCTGCGGGGCGGACGGTGCGGGGGCGGGCGCGCCGAACGTCGGTGCAGGCGCCGGGGCCGGGGCGGGGGCCGGGACGGGGGCGGGGGCGGGGGCGGGGGCGCCGAAGGACGGCGCGGGGGCCGGGGCGGCCGCCTGCGGCGGCGGGGCGAAGCCGGGGGCTACGGCCGCCGGGGCCTGCTCCTGCGGCTGCTCCTCGGCGACCTCTCCGCCGAAGTTCTTCAGGAGGGCCTCCAGCCCGCCGTCGAAGCCCTGTCCGACGGCGGCGAAGCGCCACACGTCCTTGCGGTAGAAGTCGCCCAGCATCACGGCCCGCTCGGTGCTGAACTCCGAGCCGGTGAAGGAGTACCGGACGACCTCTTCGCCACCGGCCACGATCCGGATGTAGCCCGGGCCGATCTGCGACATCTGTCCGGCGCCGTCGATGCTGGCGGTGAAGGACAGCTTGTGGAGGGACGCCGGAACGCGGTCCAGGGTCACCCGGAAGGATTCCGTGTCACCGGCCTGCGCACCGAGCAGCTGAATGGACTCTTCCGGCGACGTGGGCTGGTTGAAGAAGACGAAGTAGCGGTCGTCCGAAAGCCGTTCGTCGGCGTCCAGACCGAAACAGCTGATGTCGAGGGTGAGTCCGGGCCCGGCGATCTGGACGCCCACGTACAGATCGGTGCCCGCTGTGAGATCACTGACCTTGGCCTTGTGGCCGCGCTGGAATTCCCTTGCCATGCGTAACGACGTCCCCCATCCCGACTGAGCATTCGTGCCGCTCAGGCTAACGGCATACGGCGGCATCCGACCAAGCCGGTACCAACCCGGTACAGATCACGGAGTGCAACACCACGGGTGGTGCGGGGTGGGTCCGCGGCCCGGTCCCGGACGGGCCGCTCCGGTGGGCCGGGTCACTCCTCGCGGGCGGCGGGCACCTGCGGCAGGCGCTCGGCCGCGACCACGCCCTCCAGGTAGCCCCGGGCCCGCTCGGTGCGCGGGTACGCCTCCAGCAGCTGCCAGAAACGGGGGCCGTGGCCGGGCACGAGGAGGTGGGCCAGCTCGTGCAGGAGCACGTAGTCGACGACGTACTCCGGCATGCCCTGGAGGCGGTGCGAGAGCCGGATGCTGCCTTCGGCCGGGGTGCACGAGCCCCAGCGGGTGTTCTGGTTGGTGACCCAGCGGACCGAGCGGGGGCGGGCGCGGCCGTCGAAGTACTGCTCGGACAAACGCTCGGCGCGTTCGGTGAGTTCCGCGTCCCCGAGGGTGCGCTTGCTCTCCTGGGCGGCCAGCTTGTCGAGCATGACGCCCACCCAGCGCTGCTCCTCGGCCTCGGACATCCGGGCAGGGATCAGGACGACCGTACGATCACCCTCGCGATAGGCGGATACGGTCCTGCGGCGGCGCGCGCTCCGGCGGACTTCGACGGCGCGCGGCGGTGGGTCGGCGGACACGCCACGACGTTACCCGGTGTCGGCGGCGGAAGTCCCGCGCGTCCGGGGTTCGAACACGGGCGGTTCGTCGTCGAACCCGAAAGGCATTCCTCTTCATCCCATATGCCGAACACCTCGTACCTGTGGACAACTTTCTGCGCGGTATCCGACGGAGGGGCATTGTTGCCGGGGAGCGAGAAATGGGACCGAGCTCGTTCGCACGGATATCGAGGGAGCGTTCATGTTTCCGAGGGTGAAGCCCGCGTTGGCGCGGGCCTGGCGCGATCTGCAGACGGTGCAGTTCGGGGTGACTCCGGCACACGCGGTGGTGCTCGGGCCCGTGGACACGGCTACGGGTGCGCTCATCGACCGAATCGACGGGACGCGGGGGATGGGTCTGCTGCGGGCCGAGGCCACCCGGATGGGGCTGCCGGAGGGGCTGGCCGACGCACTGGTCCGACGGCTGGCGGGGGCCGGTCTGCTCGACGACGCCACCGCGGGCGGGCCGCGGGCGCAGGCCCTGCGCAGCCATCCGGAGGCGCTGGAGCGACTGGGCCCGGACCTGGGTTCCCTCTCCCTGGTCCACCGCGAGCCCGGCGGGGACCTGCGGGGGGTCGCGGCGCGCCGGGCGATACGGGTCCGGGTGCGCGGGAGCGGCCGGGTGGGTTCGGTGATCGCGGCCGTCCTGGCGGGAGCCGGTGTGGGGCGGGTCGACGTGCTCGACGGGGGGCGGGTGGAGCCGGCCGACGTGGCGCCCGGCGGCCTGGGTCCCGCGAGCGTGGGCCGGATGCGGGCCGGGGCCGCGGCCTCGGTGGTCCGCTCCGCGGCACCCGGTCCGGGTCCGCGGGCCGGAGCGGAGGAGGGTCCGGAACCCGGGCTGGCCCTGGTCGTGGTCGCGCCGAGGGACGGGCTGCATGCCTGGGCGCCGGATCCGGACACCGCGGCCGACTGGGTCGCCTCCGGGATTCCGCACCTGTACGCGGGGGTGTTGGAGGGGACGGGGCTGGTGGGGCCGCTGGTGCTGCCGGGCACGACGGCGTGCGCCGGGTGCATGGAGCGCGACCGGGTGGACCGGGACGCAGCCTGGCCGAGGATGCTCGTGCAGTGGCGCTCGTCGCACCGCCGCCGCGGGAGCGCCGCCTGCGACCTGGGCCTGTCCACGGCGGTGGCCGGGCTGGCAGCAGCCCATGCGCTCGCCTTCCTCGACGGGCAGCTGCCCGCCTCCGCGGGCTCCCGCTGGGAGGCCGCCCTGCCCGGCCTTCACTGGGAGCCGACGGCGGTCCGCCCCCACCCCGACTGCCCCTGCGGGGCGGCCCCGGAGCCCGCAGGGCGACTCCGGTCGGCCGGGCGGACCACGGGAAGAGGATCGGGAGCGGACCCGCCCGGAGGGCCGTGACAGGATGCTCCGGACCGGAGGGCTTCTGCCGAACCGCCGCTCGCGGCTCAGCTGCCCGGGAAATGGAGGGGCGCATGTCTGATCTTCCCCGGAAGGCGGTCACCCGCACCGTCAAGCTGGCCGCGTTGCCGATCGGCATCGCGGGACGGGTCACCTGGGGGCTGGGCAAGCGGATCGGTGGCAAGTCCGCCGAGATCGTGGCGCGCGAGCTCCAGCAGCGCACAGCCGAACAGTTGTTCCGCACGCTCGGGGAACTGAAGGGCGGCGCGATGAAGTTCGGGCAGGCACTTTCGGTCTTCGAGTCGGCGCTGCCCGAGGAGGTCGCGGGGCCCTACCGGGCGGCGCTGACCAAGCTCCAGGAGGCGGCCCCGCCGCTGCCCGCGACGACGGTGCACCAGGTACTGACGGACCGTCTGGGGACGGACTGGCAGGACCTTTTCGAGGAGTTCGAGGACGAGCCGGCGGCGGCCGCCTCGATCGGGCAGGTGCACCGGGCGGTGTGGCACGACGGCCGTCAGGTGGCGGTCAAGGTCCAGTACCCGGGGGCCGGTGAGGCGCTGCTATCGGACCTGAAGCAGCTGGGCCGGTTCGCGGGGCTGCTGGGCCCGCTGGTTCCCGGCATGGAGATCAAGCCGCTGATCAAGGAGTTGCGCGACCGGGTGGCGGAGGAGCTCGACTACGAGCTGGAGGCCGAGGCCCAGCGGACACACGCCGACGCCTTCGTGGACGACCCCGATGTGATCGTCCCGGACGTGGTGCACCAGGGCGACCAGGTGCTCGTGACCGAATGGCTGGACGGGACCCCGCTGTCGGAGGTGATCGCCGACGGCACCGAGCAGGAGCGCGACCGCGCGGGGCAGCTGCTGGCCCGGTTCCTCTTCTCCGGTCCCGCACGCACGGGCCTGCTGCACGCCGATCCGCATCCGGGCAACTTCCGGCTGATAGCGGGGGCGGACGGCCGGATGCGGCTGGGCGTCCTGGACTTCGGCACGGTCGACCGGCTGCCCGGGGGCTGGCCCAGGCCGATCGGCAGGTCCCTGCGGATGACGCTGGACGGCGACGCCGAGGGGGTTTACGGCCACCTGCGCGCCGAGGGGTTCGTGAAGGACACCGTCGCCCTGGAACCGGACGCCGTCCTGGACTATCTGAAGCCGATCATCGAGCCGGCCGAGGCCGAGGAGTTCACCTTCACCCGGCCGTGGCTGCGCGGCCAGGCGGCACGGATCGCCGATCCGCGCTCCCCCGCTCACCAGTTGGGCCGACAGATCAACCTGCCGCCCTCGTACCTGCTGATCCACCGGGTAACGCTGAGCACCATCGGCGTGCTGTGCCAGCTGGGCGCTACCGTGCGACTGCGCGACGAACTGGACACCTGGCTGCCCGGGTTCGCGTCGGCCGAATGACGGCTTCGGCCGTCACCACCAGGAGGAGTCGAGCCTTCCCTCGATGGCCCTGAGGTTGGCGCGGGCGCACTCGACGCAGAAGTACTCCCTGGTCCCGTTCTCCACCGAACAGGTCCAGGTGGGCGGGGCTCCGCCGGGGGACCGTCTGCCGCAGCGCGCGCAGACGACGACGGGCTGGGCCTCGGATCCCGACGGGTCGGGTTGGGGAGTCGGCGTGTCCACCTCCGGACGATACATCCGCCGGGGGTGGCCGGGCCCGCGCAACGCCCCGGGGGGACCGGTCCGTTCGGACCGGTCCCCCCGGGGAGTGGCTTTCAGCTCTCAGTGCATGACGGCCATGGCCAGTGCGCGCCGGGCGCGCATCGAGACGCGCTCGGCCCGCCGCTGCATGCGGCGCGCGGCGACCAGGCGGACGGCGTGACGCTCGGCGTCCGCCTCACGCATGCGGTCGTCCATATGGGCGCGAGCCAGGGCTTCTGGGATGAGTTGCATTTCTCGGGTCCTGTTCTGACGCGAGGTGATCGCGCCGGTGGTGATGAAGTCTGCGTGGGCGGCGCCGTGGGGCTGCTCGCTCGTGGTGTGGGCGGTCATGAGGGCCTGCTTCAGGGGGTCGTGCGTGAGGGGGCGGTCGATGGTTCCGATGGCGGTCATGCCGAGACAACCGGGTTCTTGCGCGGACGGCCACGGGGGCGCTTCCGGGCTACGACGACACCCTGGACGAAGAGCTCGCCACCCCACACACCCCAGGGCTCGCGGCGCTCGACCGCTCCGGCGAGGCAGGCCTCGACCAGCGGGCAGGTACGGCAGAGGGACTTGGCGTACTCGACGTCGGCCGGGGACTCAGCGAAGAAGACCTCGGGGTCGAAGGTGCGGCAGGGAACCGGGACGCCGAGGTTCTCGATGGCGTCGTCGAGCGCGGTGAGCGCGGTGAGCGGGGTCAAGGCGTGGTCCTCCGGGACTGCGGGCGGGGAGATCGTTTGGGTCTGCGGTACGGACGGGGCGTGCGCTTCGAGTTGCACGGTGGTTTCTTCCTCGTCTTGTGCGGCTAGGCGTTCCGGCCGGTCGGCCGGGTTCGGCTGGTACCTGGTTCTGCCAGTCCCGAGGCCCCTTCTCTGCTGTAGCCCCCGGTCGGGGACAAACAGAAGGGCCGCGGATCCCGGGTGGGGTTCCGCGGCCCTGAAGGCGCCGGCCTGATCATGCGATCAGGCTGGATCACTCCAGGGTTCGAGCCCGCGGAAGGCCCACATCAGGTGGTACTGCTGCTTCGTCTGCTTCGTCAGGGATCCGGCACCGGCCGCGGCGGCGAATCCGTAGGCGCCATGCGCCTGGGCTTCTGCTGCCAGTACTGCCACCGGTGCCTGGGTCGGTCGCTCGTTGCGCTCACTGATCGCAAGGGTCGCGAGCAGGGCGGGGCGGCCGGCGGAAATCGCGGACGCACCGGTGCCCAGAGCGGAGACGGAACCGAGCAGGCAGGAGGCATCAACCGAGCGATCGGTCATTTTGGTGAAGGTCATGAAGCTGGTCACTGGTCTCGCCTCCTCTCGGCGTCTCGGGGACCCGGCCCGAGGGCCTGTCCCATGCGTATTCGGATAAGTACAGCACGGATCCGGGGCTTCGGAGAAGCCACCGTTTCCGTTGCTAAGAACCTATGGGTCTTCGCTGGGCATGTGCAAACTATTTTTCCGACGATTTTCTACGCGCCGTCAGGATCCCCCTCCTCATGCTCCTGACCTGCACAGATGGCCAGAACATCGGCTCCGTACCGGTCAAGCTTGCGACCACCCACCCCGGAGATCATCGCCAGCTCCCCCGCTTCGGAGGGCGCGGCCTCCGCGATCGCCATCAGTGTCTTGTCCGTGAAGACGCAGTAGGCGGGCAGGCCCTGCCGCTTCGACTGGACGGCGCGCCAGTCCCGCAGCCGCTCGTAGAGGCCTTCGTCCATGTCGGACGGGCAGTCCTCGCAGCGCATCAGCTTCAGCTCGCCGGCCTCGGTCAGCGTCCTGCCGCAGACCCGGCACAGCACCGGTGCGCGGCGGCCGCGCCCGGGGGCCGCCCGCTCGCCCGCGGAGCCCGTCCGGCTGCCCGGGGCCGCCGAGCCCGGCCGCAGACCGCTCAGGAAACGGCTGGGGCGCCGGGAGGCCCGCCCCCCGGGGGTGCGGGAGAGCGCCCAGGACAGGCTCAAGTGCAGCCGGGCCCGGGTGACGCCGACGTAGAGCAGCCGCCGCTCCTCCTCGACCTGGTCGTCGGTCCTGGCGTAGGTGATCGGGATCATGCCGTCGGTGAGGCCGACGAGGAACACCGCGTCCCACTCCAGGCCCTTCGCCGCGTGCAGCGAGGCCAGGGTGACGCCCTGGACGGTCGGGGCGTGCTGGGCAGCCCGGCGGTCGTCGAGTTCGACCGTGAGATCCGCCAGGGTGGCGCCGGGCCGACTGCGCGCGAAGTCCTCGGCGAGCCGCAGCAGCGCCGCCACCGACTCCCACTGGTCGCGGACTGCGCCGGAACCGGCGGGCGGCTGGGTGGTCCAGCCGATGGAGCTGAGCACCGCACGGACCTGGGAACCCAGGTCGACGACGTCGTCGAGCAGCGGGTCGTTCCCGCCCGAACGGGCCGCTCCGCGCAGCGCGAGGATGGCCTTCTGGACCTCCTGGCGCTCGAAGAACCGCTCGGCACCGCGCAGCTGGTAGGGCACCCCGGCGTCGGCGAGGGCCTGCTCGTAGACCTCGGACTGGGCGTTGATGCGGAAGAGCACGGCGATCTCGCCCGCCGGCACGCCCGCGGCGATCAGGTCGCGGATCCGGCGGGCGACGCCCTCGGCCTCGGCGGGCTCGTCCGCGTATTCGGCGTAGACCGGGTCGGGGCCGCTCTCGCGCTGGGAGACGAGTTCGAGGCGGTGCTCGGCCGCCCGCCCCCTGGCCTGCTTGAGCAGCCCGTTGGCGAGGTGCACCACCTGCGGGGTGGAGCGGTAGTCGCGGACCAGCTTGACCACGGTGGCCTGCGGGTAGCGCGTGCGGAAGTTCAGCAGGTGGTCGGGGGTGGCGCCGGTGAAGGAGTAGATGGTCTGGCTGGCGTCCCCGACGACGCAGAGGCTGTCGCGCTCGCCGAGCCACAGGTCGAGCAGCCGCTGCTGGAGCGGGCTGACGTCCTGGTACTCGTCGACGACGAAGTGCTGGTACTGGGCACGGATCTGCTCGGCGATGTCGTGGCGGTCCTGGAGGATGCCGACGGTCAGGAGCAGCACGTCCTCGAAGTCGATCATTCCGCGGTCGCGCTTGAGCTGTTCGTACGTCCCGTAGATCTGGGCGATCTCGGCCATGTCCCTGGGGGCCTCCCGGCCCGCCTTGAGGGCGGCCACCGGATAGTCGGCCGGCACCGTCTGGGTGACCTTGGCCCACTCGATCTCGCCGGTCACGTCGCGCAGCTCGCCCCGGTCGAGGCGGATGCGGCAGCGGGCGCCGGCCTCGGCGACGAGCTGGATCTTGCGCTCCAGCAGCCGGGGCACGTCCCCTCCGACGGCTTTCGGCCAGAAGTACTGGAGCTGGCGCAGGGCGGCCGAGTGGAAGGTCCGGGCCTGGACCCCGCCCGCGCCGAGCGCGCGCAGGCGGCCGCGCATCTCGCCGGCGGCCCGGTTGGTGAAGGTGACGGCGAGCACACTGGCCGGCATGAGCTGCCCGGACCGGACGCCGTAGGCGATGCGGTGGGTGATCGCCCGGGTCTTGCCCGTGCCGGCGCCGGCCAGCACGCACACCGGTCCGCGCAGGGTCGTCGCGACCTCGCGCTGCTCCGGGTCGAGGCCCAGGAGCACCGCGTCGGCCGAGTCCGCGGCGGCGGGGAAGGACGAGGAGTGCGTTGCTGCTGTCACTCCGCCATGCTGCCAGGTCGCGTGAGCCGGGCGGGAAATCCGTCCACAGGAGAGGTGGATTCGTCGTATCGGTCACACCGGCGGTACGGATGCGCACGTACGGGAATGGCCGTGCGGTCGCGTACGTTCGTGTACTCGGACCACAGAGCCTTCACGAAGGAGAGCGCACCATGCAGGACACGGGCACCGTGACGATGTACAGCACGACCTGGTGCGGCTACTGCCGTCGGCTGAAGACCCAGCTGGACCGGGAAGGCATCGCGTACAACGAGATCAACATCGAGCTCGACCCGGAGTCCGCGGCGTTCGTCGAGAAGGCCAACGGCGGGAACCAGACGGTGCCCACCGTGCTGGTGAAGTCCGCCGCCGGCAGCGAGTCCGTCATGACCAACCCGAGCCTGGCCCAGGTGAAGCAGGCCCTCGCCGTCTGAGCGGGCCCTCGGTCGTCCGCGGCGGGCACCCGCCGCCGAGGCGGGGCCCGCCGCTCGGCGCGGGCACCCGGGGCCCGGCCGGGCGCGGGCCCGGGGCGCAACGCTACGCCGCGGCCTTCGGCAGCGGCTCGCCGTACCAGAGCTCGACCAGCCGGGCCGCGATGGAGATGCCGGACGGGGGCAGCACCTCGCCCGACGCGAACGCCGCGCGCAGCTCGTCGCGGGAGAACCAGCGGGCCTCCTGGATCTCCTCGCCGTCCACGGTGATCTCGGAGCTGGTGGCGCGGGCGTTGAAGCCCAGCATCAGGCTGTACGGGAAGGGCCACGGCTGGCTGGCCACGTACTCGACCCGGCCGACCCTGACGCCCGCCTCCTCCCACACCTCGCGGACGACGGACTGCTCTATCGACTCGCCCGGCTCCACGAACCCGGCGAGGGTCGAGAAGCGGCCCTCCGGCCAGTGCACCTGCCGGCCCAGCAGCGCACGGTCGTGCTCGTCGGTGACCAGCATGATCACGGCCGGGTCGGTGCGCGGGTAGTGCTCGGCGCCGCAGGCGGGGCAGCGCCGGATGTGCCCGGCGGCGGCGACCACCGTGCGCTCCCCGCAGCGGGAGCAGAAGCGGTGCATCCGCTGCCAGTTCTCCAGGGCCACCGCGTTGACCATCAGACCGGCGTCGCGGTCGTTCAGCAGCAACCCGGCCTCGCGCAGCCCGGCCGGGCGGGCCGACTGGTCCATGCGGCCGGGCAGGGCGTCCTTCTGCAGCGCGAAGTACCGTACGCCGTCCTCGTCCGTACCCAGGAAGTAGCGGTGGGTCTCGGTGACCGGGGCCTCGAAGGCCGGGGTCATCACGATGCCGGTGCCGCCGTCGGGAGTGTCATCGATCAGCACCTGGCCGCCGGAGACGACGAAGACGCGGGTCGTCGGGTGGCTCCAGGCGGCGGCGAGCCAGGCCTCGTCGAGGCGGTGGTGCGCGGCGCGGTCGATCCCGCTGGGCGCGGTGAGCGAGAGAGGTCGCTCGGTATGGGTGCTCACTGGTACTTCCAACTCCCCCGGTGGTGGGACAGGCAGGCTCGGTACGACAGGTGTGTGGGCCGGTCAGGCGTGTGGGCGGGTCGTGCGGTGGCCGCGGAGGCCGTCGGCCAGGTCCCCCCAGAGGTACGCGGCCGTCTCGACGCCCTTGAGCAGCAGGTCCAACTCGACCTTCTCGTTCGGCGCGTGCCAGCCGTCGGACGGCACGGAGATGCCGAGGAAGAGGACGGGCGCGCCCAGGACGTCCTGGAGGTCGGCCGCGGGTCCGGAGCCGCCCTCGCGGGTGAAGCGGATCTTCTGGCCGAAGGCCCGGCCCATGGACCGTACGACGGACTGCAGGGCCGGGTGGTCCAGCGGGGTCAGGCAGGGGCGGGTCGGTGCCCCGAAGGTGATGGAGTGCCGGATCCCGTCCGGGATCCGGCTGGTGACCCACTCCCTGACCGCCGCCTCGACCTCGTACGGGTCCTGTCCCGACACCAGTCGGAACGACAGCTTCACGTGGGCGGAGGCGGGGACGATGGTCTTCCCGCCCGGCCCCTGGTAGCCGCCGCCGATGCCGTTGACCTCGGCCGTCGGGCGGGCCCAGACGCGCTCCAGGGTGGAGTAGCCGGCCTCGCCGGCGGCCGCGTGGGACTTGGCCGTGCGCAGCCACTCGGACTCGTCGAAGGGCAGCTCGGCGATGAGCGCGCGCTCCGCGTCGGTGAGCTCGGCGATGCCGTCGTAGAAGCCGGGGACCGTGACCCTGCCGTCGGCGTCGTGCAGGGCGGCGACCAGGCGAGCGGCGGCGGTGGCCGGGTTGGGCACGGCCCCGCCGAAGGCTCCGGAGTGGATGTCCTGGTCGGGACCGTGGAGGTCGATCTCGCAGTCGGCGACGCCGCGCATGCCGGTGCAGACGGTGGGAGTGGTCTCGGACCACATGCCGGTGTCGGAGACGATCACGACGTCGGCGGCGAGCTCGGCCGCGCGGGTCTCCACGAGCTCGCGGAAGTGGGCCGAACCGGACTCCTCCTCGCCCTCCACGATCAGCTTGAGGTGCACGGCGGGGGCGGCGGCGCCGGTGGCCGCGAGGTGCGCCCGCACGCCCAGCGTGTGGAAGAACACCTGGCCCTTGTCGTCGGCGGCGCCGCGTGCGTACATGCGGCCGCCGCGGATCACCGGCTCGAACGGGTCGGTGTGCCAGCCGTCCTCGACGGCGGCGGGCTGCACGTCGTGGTGGCCGTACACGAGGACGGTCGGGGCCTGCGGATCCTCGCTCGGCCAGTGCGCGTAGACGGCGGGAGCGCCGTCCGTCTCCCAGACCTCGGCGACCGGGAAGCCGGTCTCCTTGAGCTTCGCCGCGAGCCATTCCGCGCTGCGCCGCACGTCGTCAGCGTGCTCGGGCTGGGCCGAGACGGAGGGGATGCGCAGCCACTCGGCCAGGTCGTCGAGGAACGCGGCGCGGTGGGTGTCGATGTACGTGCGGACGGCGCTGTCCGGCTGGGTGTCGCTCATGCCCCGAGCCTAGCCGTCCGCCCGGTGGTCACCGCCGGTACCCGATTCGCCTTGGAGGATCCGCTCAAGGCGGGCCCTGCCGGGGAGGTCCCGCGGGCGGATCACACGGCCGCTGCGGACGTGCAGGAAGGCCGCGGTGACCCGGTCGAGCGGGGTGTTGGTGGCTTCGGCCCAGGCGAGGCGGTAGACGGCGAGCTGGAGCGGATCGGCCTCGGTGCTCCGGCCGGTCTTCCAGTCGACGATCTCGTAGCTGTCGATGCCGTCCTCGTCGGTGGTCCGGTAGACGGCGTCGATCCGGCCCCGGACGACTCGGCCGGCGAGGGTGAGCTGGACCGGTGCCTCCATGCGGTGGGGCGGGCGGTCCGCGTACGGGCTGCGCTCGAAGGCGGCCTTGAGGGCGTCGAGCTCGGCCTCGTCGGCGATGTCCTGCCCGGAGTCTGCGCCGGGGAGGTCGGCGACGGGGTCGAGGACGTCCAGGAAGGGCAGCGGGAGTTCGTCGAAGCGGGACTCGACCCAGGCGTGGAAGCGGGTGCCCTGACGGGCCGCGGGCTGTGGGGGCTTGGGCATGGGGCGGGCGAGGTCGCGGACGAAGCCCTGCTCGTCGGCGGCGAGCCGGAGCAGCTGGCTGGCGGAGAGCGCAGGGGGGAGCTGCACCTCGCGGACGGCCGCGCGGGCACGGCGCAGCTCGCCCTCCAGGGCGTCGAGGTCCCGATCCCAGGAGGCGATGGCCCGCGCCTCCTCGGGCGTGGGCCGCGCCTCCTCCGGGAGGGCGGGCACCACGGGCCGCGGCACGGAGCGCGACCGCGCCGCGGAGTCGGCCGCCCAGGCCTCGTCGGCCCAGGCGTCCTCCTCCCAGGCGTCCTCCTCCCAGGCGTCGTCTGCCCGGGCGTCGCGCGGCTGGGGCACGGCAGGCGGGCTCTGGCCCGCGGCGCGGTCGGCGTCGCCCCGGGCGTCGGCGGCGGGCGGTGTGTGCGGCCACGGGGTGGCGGCGGGGGCGCCCGGGAGGACGGCGCCGTCCCGGACCTCGGCCGGGCCCGGGTGGGGCTGCGACCACGGGTCGTCGGGCCAGGGCTCGTCGTCGTAGGCGGGATCCTCGCAGTCCGGGGGCCAGAGGTAGGCGTCCTGCGGTTCCGGCGGGGGCGGAGCCGCCAGGTAGGACTCGACCAGGGCGGCCGCCGCTCGGCGCAGGGCGAGGGAGTGCGGGTCGAGTGGCAGCGGCCAGGAGTGCTCGGCCGCGGCCCCGCTCGCGAGGGCCGGGTTCTCCGCGGTCGGCTCGGGCTCGTCCGCCCATGCCTCGATCTCGCCGTGGCCGGCGGCGCAGTGCTCGTACAGCGCGGTGAGGAACCCCGACGGCCCGCGGCGCTTCTTCTGGGTCGGACCCCACCAGTGGCCCGACGCCAGCAGCAGGGACCGGGGCCGGGTGAAGGTCACGTAGCCGAGGCGGAGCTCCTCCACCGACTTGTGGTGCTTGAGGGCGGCTTTGAAGGACTTCAGTCCGGCCGAGGTCCACGCCGGGTCCGCGGGCAGGGTGGGGGCGTCGCCGCGCAGCGCGTAGGGCAGGACCTTCGCGTACGAGGTCCAGGCCTCCGGCGCCTTCTCCTTGGGGAAGGACCCCGCGCACAGGTCTGGGACCACCACCACGTCCCACTCCAGCCCCTTGGACTTGTGGGCGGTCAGGACCTTCACGGTGTTCTCGCCGCCCGGCAGGGCGTGGTCGAGGCCCTTCTCGTACTGGACGGCCGTACGCAGGAACGCCAGGAAGGCCAGCAGCGTGGCCTCGCCGTCGAGCGCGGCGAAGCCGGCCGCGACGTCCATGAAGTTCGAGAGGGTCTCGCGCCGGCGGGCCGCCAGCGCGTGCGGAGAGGCGGACAGCTCCACGTCGAGGCCGGTGGCGGACAACACCCGGTGCAGGACGTCCATCAGCGGGTCCGCGAGGGACCGGCGCAGGTCGCGGAGCTCCTGTGCGAGGTGCGCGAAGCGGACTCGGGCCTCCGCCGAGAAGGGCAGGTCGTCCGGTGCCTGTTCGGCGCCGTCGAGGAAGGTCTCCAGGGCGTCGGCCAGGGACACGATCTCGGCCGGGTCCACGCCTTCCACGGCCGCCGCCAGCCGTTCGTCGGGGTCGGCCCCGGCCGGCGCCCGGCCCACCAGGAGCCGCGCCCGCCGGCCCAGCAGGGCCAGGTCGCGGGCGCCGATCCGCCAGCGCGGGCCGATGAGGAGCCGGACGAGGGAGGCGTTGGCGCCCGGGTCCTGGAGGACCTCGCAAACGGCCACGAGGTCGGCGACCTCGGGAAGGTGCAGCAGCCCGGACAGGCCGACGACCTCCACCGGGACGTCCCGGTCCACGAGCACGGCCTGGATCCGCGCGAAGTCACCGGCGGACCGGCACAGCACGGCGATCTCGCGCGGCTCCGTGCCGGTGCGGACCAGGTGGGCGACGGAGTCGGCGACCCAGTCGAGCTCCTGGGCGTGGGTCTCCAGCAGGGCGCAGCGGACCTGTCCGGCGCTCTCCGCGCCGGGCGCGGGGCGCAGTGCCTCCACGCCCTCGTGCAGGGCCCGCAGCGGGGCGGCGAGACCGTTGGCGAGGTCCAGGAGGCGGCCGCCACTGCGCCGGTTCTCGCTGAGCGAGAGCCGGGTGGCGGGGGTGCCGTCGGCGTGCGGGAAGTGCTCGGGGAAGTCGTCGAGGTTGGCCACGGAGGCCCCGCGCCAGCCGTAGATCGCCTGACAGGGGTCGCCGACGGCGGTGACCGCGTGGCCGGTGCCGGCTCCGAAGAGGCCGGACAGCAGCAGCCGCTGCGCGACCGAGGTG
Organism: Streptomyces sp. NPDC058880; assembly: GCF_042742535.1. Classification (NCBI taxonomy): domain Bacteria; kingdom Bacillati; phylum Actinomycetota; class Actinomycetes; order Kitasatosporales; family Streptomycetaceae; genus Streptomyces; species Streptomyces sp. NPDC058880. The sequence goes on along the minus strand of NZ_JBHYMC010000020.1, from coordinate 23,785 downwards.
TCCTGGTACTCGTCGAGGAGAACCACCCGGAATTCCTCCCGCAGCAGCGCGCCGACCTCGGGCCGGGTCGTGGCGAGCTGCGCGGAGAGGGCTATCTGGTCGCTGAAGTCGAACAGGTCGCGCGAGCGCTTGGCGGCCCGGTAGCGGCCGACGAGCTCCAGCAGTTCGAGGCGGCCGCGCAGGGCCTCGGGCACCTTGCGCAGGTCCTCGTTGGTCAGCCGGGTACCGGCGAGAACGTCCAGCAGTGCGGTGTCGTACCGGCGCAGATGCTCGGGGTCGACCAGGTGCTCGGAGAGTTCTGCGTCGAGGGCGAGGAGGTCGCCGACGAGGTCGGGGACGGACTTGGTGAGCGCGGGGTACGGGCCGGGGGCGTCGCGCAGCACCTTCGCGGCGAGCTGGAACCGGGTGGCGTCGGCGAGGAGGCGGGAGCTGGGCTCCAGGCCGATGCGCAGGCCGTGGTCCTTGAGGAGCTGGCCGGCGAAGGAGTGGTAGGTGGAGATGCGCGGCTCGCCGCCGGCCGCCTCGGCATCGGCCGGGGAGGGGTCCGGGTCGGTGATGCCGGCCCGCGCCAGGGCGGTGCGTACGCGCTCGGACAGTTCGCCGGCCGCCTTGTTGGTGAAGGTGAGGCCGAGGACCTGCTCGGGCGCGACCGCGCCGGTGCCGACGAGCCAGACGACGCGGGCGGCCATGACGGTGGTCTTGCCGGATCCGGCGCCGGCGACGACGACCTGGGGGGCGGGCGGGGCGGTGATGCAGGCCATCTGTTCGGGCGTGAAGGGGATCCCGAGGAGCTCTTTGAGCTGCTCGGGATCGCTCAGTACGGACGCACGCGCGGACACGTGAAAAGGCTAGCCGTCCCCACCGACAGCCCCGGACCGCCGAAGCGGCCACCGGGCGGGTCCGGGCACCGTCCGGAGCCGGCTGCCGGGCCGCCGGGCCGCCGGGCTCACTCGACGGTCTGGCGGCCCTCGGGGCGGGCACTGCACGAGCTGCGGAAGGAGCAGTGGTCGCAGTGGCGGCCCGTGGCGGGCGTGAAGCGTTCGTCCAGGACGCGGCCGGCGGCGGTGGCGAGCAGGTCGCCCACCCACTCCCCGTCGAGGGGCTCCTGGGCCTGGACCTTGGGGACCGTGCCGCCGCCGTCGCGCTGCGCGGCGCCCTGGCGGAGCTGGACGAGCTCGGCGCCGCCGGGGGCGGGACGCCGGCCGTCGAAGGCCTCGTCGACGGCGCCCTCGCGGACGGCGAGCTGGTAGACGGCGAGCTGGGGGTGGCGGGCGACCTCGTCCCTGCTGGGCGCGGACTTGCCGGTCTTGAAGTCGACGACGTACGCACGCCCCTGCGGATCCGCCTCGACGCGGTCCATGGAGCCGCGGACACGGACGGCGACGTCACCGGCTTCGAGCGTGACGTCGAACTCGTGCTCGGTCGCCACTGCCGTCCGGCCTCCGCGGTCGGTGGTGTGCCAGCGCAGGAAGCGTTCGAGGGCGGCGCGGGCGTTCTCCTTCTCCTGGGCCGACTTCCAGGGCGCGTCGAAGGCGAGGGCGTCCCACACCGAGTCGAGCCGTTCCATGAGGACGGCCAGGTCGGCGGGGGTACGGCCGGAGGCGACCTCGTCGGCGAGGACGTGGACGACGTTGCCGAAGCCCTGGGCCGCGGTGGACGGGGCGTCGGCCTTGACCTCGCGGCCGAGGAACCACTGGAGGGAGCAGGTGTGCGCGAGCTGGTCCAGGGCGCTGCCGGAGAGGGCGACGGGCCGGTCCCGGTCGCGCAGCGGAACCCTACTGCGGGTGGGCTCGTACAGGCCCCACCAGCGCTGCGGGTGCGCGGCGGGGACCAGGGGGCGGTCCTCGTCGTCGGTGAGGGCGGCGAGGCGGGCGAGGCGGCGGGCGGCCGCGTCGCGCAGGGCGGGCGAGGCGTCCGGGTCGACGGTGGTGGCGCGCAGCTCCGCGACGAGCGCCGGTACGGCGAGCGGGCGGCGGGGCCGGCCCGTGACGTCCTTCGGGGTGACGCCGAGCTCGGTGAGGAGGCGGGAGGGCTGGTCGCCGTCCTCGGCGGGGGCTTTGACGGCGGTGACGACGAGGCGGTCGCGGGCGCGGGTGGCGGCGACGTAGAAGAGGCGCCGTTCCTCGGCGAGGAGGGCGCCGGGAGTGAGGGGCTCGGCCAGGCCGTCGCGGCCGATGCGGTCCGCCTCCAGGAGCGAGCCGCGGCGGCGGAGGTCGGGCCAGAGTCCCTCCTGGACGCCCGCGACGACGACGAGGGACCACTCCAGCCCCTTGGAACGGTGGGCGGTCATCAGCCTGACCGCGTCGGGGCGGGAGGTGCGGGCCGTCAACGTGTCGGCGGCGATGTCCTCCGCCTCCAGTTGTTCGAGGAAGTTGAGCGCGCCGCTGCCGCCGGTGCGCTCCTCGGCGCGGGCGGCGGTGTCGAAGAGGGCGCAGACGGCGTCGAGGTCGCGGTCAGCGTTGCGGCCGGCCGCGCCGCCGCGCCGGGCCTGGCGCTCCAGCCGGTCAGGCCAGGGGGTGCCGTCCCAGAGGATCCACAGGGCCTCTTCGGCGGTGCCGCCGCCCTGGAGGAGCTCGCGGGCCTTGCGCAGCAGCAGGCCGAGGCGCTGCGCGCCACGGGCGTGGGCCGGGTCGTGCGCGGTGAGGCGCTCGGGCTCGGCGAGGGCGCGGGCGAGCAGGACGTCGGACGGTGCGGGCACTTTGACGCCCGCGGCCCGCTCCTCCTCGCGCAGGGCGCGGCCGAGCCTCCGCAGATCGGCGGCGTCCATCCCGCCGAGCGGCGAGGCGAGGAGCGTGAGCGCCGCTTCCACGCCCCCGTCACCGTCGGCGCCGTGTCCGCCCCCGACGACGGCCTCGTCGGCCGCGCCCGAGGACCCGTCGACGGGGTCCGCCGCCGCAACGGCCCCTCCTGCGGCAACCGGTGGGGCGGTGGCCTGGTGCGGTCCCGCGGGAGCCGTCCGCTCACCGGGCCCGCCGGGGACGGTGGCCGTCAGGCGGAGGGCCGTCAGGAGGGGGGCCACCGCCGGTTCGTGGCGCAGCGGGGTGTCCGTGCCGTCCGTCTCGACCGGGACCCCGGCGGCGACGAGGGCGCGGCGCATCACCGGGAGGGCGCGCCCGCCGGCCCGGACCAGGACGGCCATGTCCTGCCACGGCACCCCGTCCTCCAGGTGGGCCCGGCGCAGGATGTCGGCGATGTTGTCCAGCTCGGCGCCGGCCGTGGGGTAGGTGAAGACCTCCACCCGGCCGCCTTCCCGGGTGGCCCGCAGGGCGCGGTGCGCGCGGACCGCGGCCGCCGGCAGGCGGGGCAGCGGCATGCGGGTCGTCAGGAGCCGGGTCGCCTCCAGGAGGGCCGCGCCGGAGCGGCGGCCCGCCGTCAGGGCTTTCACCTGTGCGCCCGGGAAGGCGGTCTCGAAGTCGAGCACGTTGTTGATGTCGGCGCCGCGGAAGGCGTAGATCGACTGGTCCGGGTCGCCGAAGGCGACCAGCGTGCCGCCGCGTCCGGTCAGCGCCCGCAGCAGCCGCAGCTGCGAGGCGTCCGTGTCCTGGTACTCGTCCACGAAGATCGCGTCATAGGCCGAGGCCAACGACGGGGTCCGCTCCGCGAGGAGCACCGCCCGGTGCAGGAGTTCGGCGTAGTCCAGTGTGCCCTGCATGTCCAGGACGTCGAGGTACTCGGAGAGGAAGGCCGCCGCCGCCTTCCAGTCGGGACGGCCGATGCGGTCGGCGAAGCCGGCGAGGGACGCCGGGCCCAGGCCCAACTCGCGGGCGCGGGCGAGGACCGCCCGGACCTCGTCGGCGAACCCGCGCGTGGTCAGCGCGGCCCGCAGGTCGTCCGGCCAGCGGATCGAGCGGATCCGGCGCTGGCCCTCCAGGAGGGTGCGGACCATCACGTCCTGCTCGGGGCCGGACAGCAGCCGCAGCGGATCGGCGAACAGGTCGGTGTCCTGGTGGGCGCGGACCAGTCCGTAGCAGAACGAATGGAAGGTGGTGGCCTGTGGGGCGCGCGCCCCGCCGAGCCGCAGGGCGGCGCGGTCGCGCAGTTCGACCGCCGCCTTGCGGCTGAAGGTGAGGATCAGGATCCGGGAGGGGTCCGTACCCGCGTCCACGCGGGCGGCGACGGCTTCGACCAGCGTGGTCGTCTTCCCGGTGCCCGGTCCGGCCAGCACCAGCAGTGGTCCGCCGGGGTGGTCAACCACCGCCCGCTGCGCTGCGTCCAGCACAGGGGGATCCACCCGTTCCGGCCCGGTGCGCACGAGGCGGTACGCGTCGTAGGTCCGCGTACGCCGCCGTTCGGTGCGGTCCGAGGAAGAGGTGATCACGTGAGGTGCCGGTCCTGGTGGGTCTGCGGGGTGTGGCGGTGCTGCCGTGACGGCTCGCGCGGAAGCCGAAGAGGCAACGCTACGGCAACCGGCGCGTACCGCGCAGTCCCCCCGGGTACCCCGGACGGGGGTTCGCGCGGCCGCTCGATCGCCCGCCCCGGCGCCGCATGGCCGAAGCTGTCAGGTGTGAGCCTCGTCGCGTCCGTCGTCCCGTCCGGGGCCCGGTCCGCCGGTGTCCGGACCGCCCTCCGGCCCGGGGGACCCGTCCCAGCGTGCCCGGCGCATGTCCAGGCGCGGGTCGCCGCCGGCCGCCAGGCGCAGCGGCGTGGCCTCGGTCCGGTAGTGCTCCAGGGCGCGCGCCTGGTGTCCGGGCAGCGGCAGCCCGTCCGCCCGCACCACGCGCCACCAGGGCACGGCTCCCCCGTACAGGGCCATGACGCGCCCGACCTGGCGCGGCCCTCCCTCGCCGAGCCATTCGGCGACGTCCCCGTATGTCATCACCCGGCCGGGCGGAATACGCTCGACGGCCTCCAGTACGCGCTCCGCGTACGCGGGCAGCTCCTCACTCATTCAGCACATGGTGCAGTACGCCGGCCACCCGCCGGCGGATGTTGTGGTTCCGGACCGGCGCGCACCCTGATGCCCCGGCGGCCCCTCGGTCCGTGCCACCATCTTCCGGGCGGTGACTGGTGATACGTGATCAAGAAGAGACGGATGTGACGACTAAGGAGCAGGGTGTGAGCCCTCCGGAAGGCGCGGCGGGGGACGACGGCGCGCGCCCTGGCGACGGCCCCGCCTCCCGCCCGCAGAACCGCCCCGAGGACCTCGCCCCCGACCTCGCCCCCGACCTCCCGGCCGGCCGAGCCCCCGACGGCGACGCGCTGGCCCCGCACGGCCACGCCCCGACCGACGCCGACCGGGTCGAGGTCGACGAACCGCTGCTCGCCGCCCGCGTGCACCGGCCCTCCGACCTCGTACGCCTGCTCGTGGGCATCCTCGGCATCGCCGTCCTGCTCGGCATCGCCGCCTTCGCACACGGCACCACCGTCGGGCTGGAGGAGGACATCAGCAAGGGCACCGGCCAGGCGCCGGACCTGCTGATCAAGGTCGCGGCGCTGGTCTCCAGCATCGCGGTGCTGCTGCTCCCGGTCGCCTTCGCGATCGAGCGGCTGATCAAACGCGACGGGCTGCGCATCGCCGACGGCGTGCTCGCGGCCGTCCTTGCGCACGGCGTCACCCTGGCCACCGACCTGTGGGTTTCCCAGGCCGCCCCCGGCACCATCCAGGACGCCCTGACCCGTCCCGCGGGCGGCGGGACCCTCACCGATCCCGTGCACGGCTACCTCGCGCCCGTGATCGCGTACATGACCGCCGTCGGCATGACCCGCAGACCCCACTGGCGTGTCGCGCTGTGGGTGGTCCTGCTGCTCAACGCGTTCACGATGCTGGTCAACGGCTACACCACCCCCTTCTCGATCATCCTCACCGTGCTGATCGGCTGGAGCGTGGCCTACGGCACCCTGTACGCCGTCGGCTCCCCCAACGTGCGACCCACCGGGCAGAACCTCCTGGCCGGTCTGCGCCGGGTCGGTTTCCAGCCGGTCAGCGCGATGCGCGCCGAGACGGCCGAGGGCCCCGAGGCGTCCGAGGCGGGCGACCGCGGCCGGCGCTACCACGTCACCCTTGAGGACGGCCCTCCGCTCGACGTCACCGTCGTCGACCGGGAACAGCAGGCCCAGGGCTTCTTCTACCGCGTTTGGCGCCGTCTCACCCTGCGCGGCATCACCACCCGCCGCAGCCTGCAGTCGCTGCGGCAGGCCCTGGAGCAGGAGGCGCTCCTCGCGTACGCGGCCATCGCGGCCGGGGCGAACGCGCCGAAGCTGATCGCCACCTCGGAGCTGGGCCCGGACGCGGTGATGCTCGTGTACGAGCACTTGGGCGGCCGGCCCCTGGACTCCCTCCCCGACGAGGAGATCACCGACGAGCTGACCCGCAACGCCTGGGAGCAGGTGCACGCCCTGCAGTCACGGCGGATCGCCCACCGCAGGCTCACCGGGGACGCATTGGTGGTGGATCGTTCCGGCAACGTCACCCTTACCGACCTGCGCGGAGGCGAGATCGCGGCCGGCGACCTGGTGCTCCGGATGGACGTGGCACAGCTGCTGGCCACGCTCGGCCTGCGGGTCGGCGCGGAGCGGTCGGTGGCCTCGGCGGTGTCGGTGCTCGGCCCGGACATCGTGGCGGACTGTCTGCCGCTGCTCCAGCCGATCGCGCTGAGCCGGTCCACCCGGGCGTCGCTGCGCAAGCTGGCCCGGGAGCGGGCGGAGCGCGAGCGGGAGGCCGTACTGGAGTCCTCGCGCGCGGCGAAGGCCGCGCGCGAGGCGGGCTCCGCGCCCCCTTCCGCGCCGACCTCGGCCGCCGCCGAACGCAAGGCCGAGAAGAAGGCCCTCGACGACGCGCTGGACGAGGCCCGCGAGGAAGACCTGCTGAGCCAGATCCGCCAGCAGGTGCTGCTGATCCGCCCGCAGGCGCCGGTGGAGCCGGCCCGGCTGGAGCGGATCAGGCCGCGCACCCTGGTGTCGTTCATCGCGGGCGCGTTCGGTGCGTACTTCCTGCTCACCCAGCTGGCGCACGTGGACTTCGGGACGATCATCGCCGACGCGCAGTGGGGCTGGGTCGGGGCGGCGCTCGCCTTCTCGGCCCTCACCTACTTCGCGGCGGCGATGAGCCTGCTGGGCTTCGTGCCGGAGCGGGTGTCGTTCCTGCGGACCGTGGTCGCGCAGGTGGCCGGGTCGTTCGTGAAGCTGGTGGCCCCGGCGGCGGTCGGCGGTGTCGCGCTGAACACGCGCTTCCTCCAGCGCGCGGGCGTCCGGCCGGGTCTGGCGGTCGCGAGCGTGGGCGCCTCGCAGCTTTTCGGTCTGGCCAGCCACATCCTGCTGCTGCTGTCCTTCGGCTACCTGACCGGAACGGAGAAGACGCCGGAGATGACCCCGTCCCGGGCGGTCATCGCGGGGCTGCTGACCGTGGCGGTGCTGGTGCTGGTGGTCACGGCGGTCCCGTTCATGCGGAAGTTCGTGGTCACGCGGGTACGGGCGCTGTTCGCGGGCGTGGTGCCGCGCATGCTGGATGTGCTCCAGCGGCCGAAGAAGCTGGTGACGGGCATCGGCGGGATGCTGCTGCTGACGGGCTGCTTCGTGATGTGCCTGGACGCGTCGATCAGGGCGTTCGGCGGCGGCGAGGCCATCAGCTACGCGAGCATCGCGGTGGTGTTCCTGGCGGGCAACGCGCTCGGTTCGGCGGCGCCGACGCCGGGCGGCATGGGCGCGGTGGAGACCACGCTGACACTGGGGCTGATCGCGGCGGGGCTGGAGAAGGAGGTTGCGATCTCTGCCGTGCTGCTGTTCCGCCTGATGACCTTCTGGCTGCCGGTGCTGCCGGGGTGGATCTCCTTCAACTTCCTGACCCGCAAGGAAGCGATCTGAGGCGTGATCTGCGGCGGGCGGCGTTCGCCGGGCGACCGCCCGCGCCGCGGGTCCGTGCGGGTGCGGACGCGGGCCGTCCCCGGCCCACCCGAACGGGTCAGCGCGCGGGCGGGGGCGGACGGGGTCACGCACGATGGTGACATGCCCAAACACCTCCTGCGGGTCGCCGTCGCCGTCGCCCTCCTGGCCGGGGCGGCCAGTACCAGTGGCTGTTCCGGAGGCGGGGAGGAGAAGCCCCCCAAGGCCGGCGGCACCGAGGGGGCGCCCCCGCTGAAATGGGGGGACTGTGAGCCTCCGACGGCCGCCGAGGGGGGCGGGCAGGCACCGCCCAAGGACTGGCAGTGCGCCACGCTCCACGTGCCGCTCGACTACGCGGATCCCGAAGGAGAAACGATTCCTCTGGCCCTGATCCGGGCGAAGGCCAGAAACCAGGACGAGCGCCTCGGCTCGCTCGTGTTCAACTTCGGCGGCCCCGGCGGGTCCGGCATCGCCACCCTGCCCGGCGCCGCCAAGGAGTACGAGGCCCTGCGCGAACGCTACGACCTGGTGAGCTTCGACCCGCGCGGGGTGGGCCGCAGCTCCCCCGTCCTGTGCCTGGACAACAGCCAGCTCGACGCCTACTACGCCTCGGACTCCTCCCCCGACACCCCGGAGGCGGAGAAGGCCTACCTCGACAACACCCGCAGGTACCAACAGGCCTGCGAGGCCAAGTCCGGAAAGGTGCTCCCCTACGTCGGCACCCGGAACGCCGCCCGCGACCTCGACCGGATCCGCCAGGCCCTCGGCGACGAGAAGCTCAACTACTTCGGGATCTCCTACGGGACCGAGCTCGGCGGGGTCTACGCCCACCTCTTCCCCGACAAGGTCGGCCGGGCCGTCTTCGACGCCGTCGTCGACCCGACCGCGACCGCCGAGGAAGGCGCGCTCGGTCAGGCCAAGGGCTTCCAGCTGGCCCTCGGCAACTTCGCGCAGGACTGCGTGGACCGCGGCGACGAGTGCCGGCTCCAGGGCAGCACCGCCAAGGAGATCGAGGACAACATCATCAAGCTCCAGACGCGGCTGGCCGCCCAACCCGTCCCGGGGATCGGCGACCGGATGCTGACCGAGTCCGCGGCCACCAACGGCATCGCCCAGGCGCTCTACTCCGAGGAACTCTGGCCGCTGCTCGAACAGGGCCTGGACGAGGCCGAGGGCGGTCAGGGGCAGCTGCTGATGGCGCTGTCCGACGCCCTCAACGGCCGCGACCAGAACGGCGCCTACAGCAACATCGGCGCCGCCAACACCGCGATCAACTGCGTCGACTCCAAGGACCGCTACACCCTGGAGCAGACCAAGGCCAAGCTGCCCGCCTTCCGGGCCGCCTCACCGGTGTTCGGCGACTTCCTCGGCTGGGCCATGATGGGCTGCACCGGCTGGCCGGTCCCCGGCACGGCGTCCACCCCGGACGTCTCCGCCCCGGGGGCCGACCCGATCCTGGTGATCGGCAACACGGGAGACCCGGCCACCCCGTACGAGGGCGCCCGCAAGATGGTCGAGCGGCTCGGCCCCGGCGTCGGCGTGGAGCTCACGTACAAGGGCGAGGGGCATGGGGCCTACAACAGCGGCGACCCGTGCGTGCAGGGCGCCGTGAACTCCTACCTGCTGGACGGCAAGGTGCCGCCCTCGAACACCGTCTGCACCCCGCCGCCGGACCCCTCCCAGTCCCCCGCGCCACCGTCGGCGTCGGCCTCGGTGGAACCCCTCGGCGCCTGACCGACCGGGGCCGGGGACGCGCAGGCAGCGCGAAGGGGCTGTACCCGCTCTGCGAGCGGGTACAGCCCCTTCGCGGAAGGATCAGTAGACCGGCTTCTCGGGCTCGATCTGGTGGACCCAGCCGATGACGCCACCGCCGACGTGCACCGCGTCGGCGAAGCCCGCCGACTTCAGGACCGCCAGGACTTCCGCACTGCGGACACCCGTCTTGCAGTGCAAGACGATGCGCTTGTCCTGGGGCAGGTCCTGGAGGGCCGTGCCCATCAGGAACTCGCCCTTGGGGATCAGCTTCGCGCCGGGGATCGAGACGATCTCGTACTCGTTGACCTCGCGGACGTCGATGATCTCGATCAACTCGTCGCCGTCGATCCACTCCTTGAGCTGCTTCGGAGTGATCGTGGAGCCGGCGGCCGCCTCCTGGGCCTCTTCCGAGACCACGCCGCAGAAGGCCTCGTAGTCGATGAGCTCCTTGACCGTCGCGTTCGGGCCGCAGACCGCGCAGTCGGGGTCCTTGCGGACCTTGACCTGGCGGTACTGCATCTCCAGGGCGTCGTAGATCATCAAGCGGCCGACCAGCGGCTCGCCGACACCGGTGAGGACCTTGATGGCCTCGGTGACCTGGATGGAGCCGATGGACGCGCAGAGCACGCCGAGGACACCGCCCTCGGCGCAGCTGGGCACCATGCCCGGCGGCGGGGGCTCCGGGTAGAGGCAGCGGTAGCAGGGGCCGTGCTCGGACCAGAAGACCGAGGCCTGGCCGTCGAAGCGGTAGATCGAACCCCAGACGTACGGCTTGTTCAGCAGCACGCAGGCGTCGTTGACGAGGTAGCGCGTGGCGAAGTTGTCCGTGCCGTCGACGATCAGGTCGTACTGGCTGAAGATCTCCATCACGTTCTCGGCTTCGAGCCGCTCTTCGTGAAGGACCACGTTCACGTACGGGTTGATGCCCAGCACGCTGTCGCGGGCGGACTCGGCCTTGGATCGGCCGATGTCCGACTGGCTGTGGATGATCTGGCGCTGCAGGTTCGACTCGTCGACCTCGTCGAACTCCACGATGCCCAGCGTGCCCACGCCGGCCGCGGCCAGGTACATGAGGGCGGGCGAGCCGAGGCCGCCCGCGCCCACGGCCAGCACCTTGGCGTTCTTCAGGCGCTTCTGACCGTCCATCCCGACATCCGGGATGATCAGGTGGCGGGAGTACCGACGGACCTCGTCAACGGTGAGCTCAGCAGCCGGCTCGACCAGGGGTGGCAGCGACACGGGGACTCCGTAGATGTGACGACTTAACGGTGGTTCTCTCCGTAACACTGCCACGCCCGTCTTCATTCCAAGACACCTGTTCCGATACGTGAGACGATTTCGTCCCAGTAGCCGGGCATCGAGGCCCACGGGTCGCGGTCCCCGACGGCGCGCCGGTCGGTGAACCAGATCGTGCCGGCGCCCTGCCAGCGGGCGATCCGCATCGCCTCTTCCAGATGAGTGCGCGGGACTCCGTGGACCAGGTGGCAGAACCGCTCCGGCGGGTACTCCGCCGTCCACTCCGCCACCTGCGACCAGCGGTAGTCGGTCCAGGCCCCGGAGAAGGTGACCAGCTGGTCGGCGGCCTCCGCGTAGCCCGCGTACGGGTGGGTGCCGTGGCCGAGGACGATCCGCAGGTCCTCGCCCAGGCTCCGCAGGGCGTCGACGACCCGGCGCACCGCGTCCAGGTCCGCCTTGTCGGCCGGGGCCTCGGCGAGGTAGAAACCGCCGACGCCGTACCAGTCGCGGAAGCGGTGGGCGTCGGAGACCAGCTCACCGAAGGACCGCGCCCCGTCCCGCATCGCGAGATGGCCCAGGACCGTGCCGCCCGCGCGGTGCAGCTTGGCGGCCGCTTCGGTGCAGTGCGGGTCGGGCCGGCCGCCCGGGCCGTCCGTGACGTTCAGCACGGCCCAGTGCAGCGGGGTGCCTGGGCGGGTCAGCTCGGCCCACTCGACGGGAGCGAGCAGCGGGTGGGCGTAGCCGGGGATGCCCAGCCCGAGACGGCCCGCACCGGTCGCGGCTGCCGTCAGGGCGCCGGGCGGAGTGGTCAGATGCGGCACGCCGCCTCCATCCAGATGTCCGCGAGGGACTCTTCCAGGCCGATCCGGGGCCGCCAGCCGAGCCGGTCGCGGGCGGTTCGCACGTCCGCCTGCTGCCAGGCTCCGCATCCGTCCGGGTAGGGATACGACTGGGGAGCCGCCGCGGCCATCTGCTCGGCAGTGGCCTCGGAGCGGGGGCTCCCGATGGAGGCGAGCCCGGCCGGGCGGCCGGGGTGCCCGTGCGCCTGTTGGGAACCGCCGTGCGGCACGTCCAGCTCGTGCAGGGCTCCTCCGTAGCCGGCGACCCGTGCCAGGACGGCGGCCGCGTCGCGCAGCCGGACGGCACGGCCGGTGCCGATGTTGACCACGCCCTGGGCGGCGGACAGGGATGCCGCGTGCACGGCCCGCGCGACGTCCCGTACGTCGACGAAGTCGCGCTGCACGCCGAGCCCGCCGAGCTTGAGCTCGCCGTCGCCGGACTGCATCGCCCGGCGCATGGCCTCGGCGAGTCGGCCCAACGGGGATCCGGCAGGGGTGCCCGGGCCGACGGGCGAGAAGATCCGCAGCACGACGGCGTCCAGACCGGAGCCGAGCACCAGCTCGGTGGCGGCCAGTTTGCTGACGCCGTACGGTCCGCCGGGTCTCGGGACGGCGTCCTCGGCCGTGGAGGACCCCGGCTGGCTGGGCCCGTACTCGGCGGCGCAGCCGAGCTGTACGAGCCGGGCCCCGCAGCCGCTGCGGCGGAGTGACTCGCAGATCGTCGCGACGGCGACGGTGTTGTGCCGGGTGAGCTCGCGGGCCCCGCCCCGGGTCGCTCCGGCGCAGTTGATGACGACGCCCGGGTGGACGGCGTCGAGGAAGCGGGTGAGCGCTCCGGGGCTACCGGTGGCGAGGTCGAAGCGGACGTCGGCGTCGTCGCCGCGGCCGAGTGCGGTGAGCTGCACGGCCGGGTCGGCGAGCAGCCGGTCGGCGACGTAGCGGCCGAGGTATCCGTTGGCTCCGATCAGCAGCACCCTCATCGCGCGACCCCTTGGTCGGTTGGCTGGCCGGTCATGTCTGTTTCTCCTTGCGGACGTGTGGATGGACGGGGCGGGGTACAGGCTGAGTGCCTCGGCGCCGGCTCCGAAGGGCTGTGGTGGTCCCGGGGGGCGTCAGGTCCTCGCGTGCGCGCAGGCGCGGGACAGGGCGAGGACGGTGTGTACGAGGAGGGCGGCCGCGGCGGCGGTGGCCGCCGCCGGAGTCGGGACCAGAGCGACGGCGAGTGCGGCGGCGACGGGCCCCGGGCGGGTTCCGTGCCGAAGCTGGAGCCTGGTCAGGAAGAGCAACAGGGCGAGCGGCACGGCCGCCGCGAGCGGTGTCCCGGCGAGGACGGCGGCCCCCGCGGCGGCCCCGGTGAAGACGCCGACGGACGCCAGCAGCAGGGGGCGCGCCCGGGCCGCGAAGTCCTCCAGGGCGCGGCTCCCGCCGAGCCGGGTCCGGGCCCCGGCGGCGAAGGCCGCGGCGAGCAGGTGCCCGGGGGCGACGGCCAGTGCGAGGCAGACCGCGAGGGCGGTGCCGTACCGGTACACGGCCCAGCCGGCGACGGCGGCGGCGAGCAGGTGCGCGAGCCAGGGGACGCGGCTTCCGGCGGCCCGCCCCGGCCACACCAGGGCGGCGACGATGGCGGCCACGGCGGCGGGCCCGGCCCATGCCTGGCCCGCACCGGCCGCGGCCGCGGCGAGGGCCCCGGGCAGTAGCGCGCAGCCGAACCGGCGGAAGGCGGACGGCCCGGCCGGGACCAGGGCCGGCGCGGCGGCGGGCACCTCCCCGCGCGGGCTGCGGGCGTACAGCTCCTCGGCGAGGGAGAAGACGTCGCGGTGCCGGAAGCGGGCGGCGGTGCGGTCGGTGATGCCGTGCGCCTCCAGCCCGGCGGCGATCTCCAGCGGGTCCACGGCCCGCTCGCACAGCTCGCGGTGCCGGTGCAGCAGGGCCTTGACCGGATCCCCCGCGGCCCGCCGGCGGGCCTGGCCGGCGACCGGCGACGGCAAGGGTGCGGCCGGGACCGGGGCGTCGGGGCCGGGCGTCTCGGTGCGGACGGCCTCGGGGGCGACGGCTTCGGGGTCGACGGTGGTCATACGGCGGCCTCCGCGGTCGGTTCCGGTGCGGGCTTCGCCCAGGTCGGGCTGGTCCAGTGCCCGGGTACCCGCGCCTCCGGGGGGCGGGCGAAGGGGACGCCGCCGTCGGGCCGTTCGGAACCCCTGGCGAGCAGCCGCAGGTAGATCTCCTGGAAGGCGGTGACGTTCTGCTCGACGGTGAACAGCTCCAGGGCCCGTGCCCGGGCGGCGGCTCCCAGGCGCTCCGCCCGCTCGGCGTCCCCGAGCAGGGACAGACAGGCTTCGGCGAGCGCCTTCGGGTTGCGCGGCGGGACGACCAGCCCGGTGCCTCCGATGACCTCGCGGACCGCGCCCACGTCGGTGGAGACGGTGGCGCGCCCGCAGAGCATCGCCTCGGCCAGGGCGAGGGGGAAGCCCTCGATCACGGAGGACAGCACGACGATCCGCCCGGCGCCGTAGGCCTCGGCCGTGGAAGGTGCCTCCGGTCCGCCGATCTGCTCGAAGGCGACCGGGTTCTCCCCGACGGTGACGCGGTCCGCGGCCTCATCGGGGAACAGCTGCGCGGCGAGGCTACGGCAGTCGGCGAGGTAGCCGGGGTCCGCGGCCGTGGCGAAGATCCGCAGGCGGGTGCCCGGCTCGGCCCTTCTGATCTCGGCGAAGGCGTGCAGCAGTGCGATCAGGTCCTTGGCGGGCTCCACCCGGCCCACCCACACGAGCGTGTGGGGGTCCCCGCAGTCGGCGGACTCCCCCACGGTGGCGAATCGGTCCGCCTCCATCCCCGGGTAGACGGTCCGCAGCCGGTCACGGGTCGCGCCGCAGCGCTCCTGCCAGCGCCGGGCGTGAGCGTTGCCGGGGGTCAGGAAGTCGGCCCGGGCGTAGATCTCGCAGGCCAGCCGCAGGTGGAAGGCGGCGCGCAGGGCCCGTACCGCGGGGCGGGGCTCCTCGCCCCCGCCCGCGCCGAGGTGGGACAGGTAGTGGGCGCGCAGCTGGACTCCATACTCGGTGACCAGCAGCGGGACTCCGAAGAAGCGTTTGGCCAGTAGACCGGGGAGCGCCGCCACCCCACCCGCGCCGGCGTGGCAGACGTCGACGGCGCCGAGGCCCTCGCCCCGGGCGTCCTCCTCGTACCAGTCGAGGGACAGCGGGCGCAGCATGCGCTCCAGTTCGTCCACGAACTCCAGCAGGTCCGCCACCTGGGCGACCTGCACGGTGCGACTCGCGCCCGGGGCCCGACAGGCGGCCTCCAGTGCCCGCACCGCGGACTCGGAGCGCAATGCCGCATACAGCCCGCCCTGTTCGCGGGCGAGGCCGGCGAGACCGTACAGACCGGTGGCGAAGGGCTCCGGCGAGCCGGAGCAGACCCCGTGGACCAGTTGCTGGAAGCAGTCGGTGAACCGGCGGCGCTCACGCCGGGAGTAGCTGCGCCCGTCGTCGGCGGGGGCCCACAGGGGGGCCGTGCGGACGTGGGTGACGTGCTCGGGCAGCGGGACCCGGGCGCGCTCCTGCTCGGCGCTGCGGCTCAGCGCGTAGAGCTCGAACTCGTGCTGCGGGAGTCCGTGCACGAGCCGGTCGCACCACGGCGCGGCCTCGCCCGTGGCATACGGATAACCACCTTCTGTGAGCAGTCCGATCCGCACGAGCGGCACCCCCGATCTCCCGTTCAGGCGGTCGCCGTCGGTCAGGCGACCCGCTGCGGGAGAACTCAAGCGGATGGACCGGAGGCGGGGGGGGGCGGTGTGGGGGGCGCCCCCCCCCCCGGGGGGGGGGGGTGGACGTAGGCGGCCGTGGGGGTGGGGGGGGCCCCCGCGTTCAGAGCACGGCGGGC
>NZ_JBHYMC010000020.1:0-8248 GCF_042742535.1 Streptomyces sp. NPDC058880 | reverse complement strand
TGCGTGAAGTGCCGCCTTGGCCGGACGGGGGTGGAGGGGGTCGGTGTGGACGGGTTGCGGAGCTGCGGGGGGTCGCAGCCGCCGCGGCGGCGCCCGGGGGGGGCCCCCCCCCCGCCACCGGAAGGGGTGAAGAGTCGTAACTTTCCCGTACGGTTCGCGTTCGAGCACGCTAGAAGTACAGCCTCGGACGGCCTTGCGCCCGGCGGGGGCGAGGAGCTCCCGGCGCGACCGGATCCGGTGCCCGGCCGGCTCCGGATCCAGGGTGTACCGGGACGGGGGTCACGTGTCGGGGGGAGAGGGGGCGCCGCGCGGTCGGCCGGTGTCGGAGCCGAAGGATGTCGGCCACGCCGGGGCGGCCGCACCGCGGTGAGCGGACGCCGTGCCGGGGCGGCCTCCACCCGCCCACCGGGCTCCGGGTCAGTTCCCCGGGAACGCCCAGGGGTTGGGCTTGCACTCGATGCCGTTGATGTTGAGGGACTTGGTCTGCTGCTGCATGACCGGGGCGAGGGCGCCGGGGGTGCGGCAGTTGACGTGGCCGTTGCCGAGCCGGTGGCCGACCTCGTGGTTGATGAGCATCTGGCGGTAGGCGGCCATCTGGTCCGGACCGTAGGTCTCGGAGCCCTGGGCCCACCGGAAGGCGTTGATCATCACGCGCTCGGTCTGGGCCGAGTCACAGGAGACGTTGCCGACGACGGTGTCGAGGTTGGACTTGGCGCACCAGACCCCGGTGGTGCCGGGGCTGGCCAGGGTGATCACGAAGTCGGACTCGCCGCCTGGCACCCGCTCGAAGGTCTTCGTACCGCCGTGGCCCCAGCTCCGGTCGTCGTTGAGGGTGCGGTGGACGGCCTCGGCGAAGAACATCGCGTCCAGGCCCAGGCCCTGCTCGACGTCGACGCGATAGCGCACCACCCTGCCCTTGCCGGGAGCCTTGGCCACCCCGGGCACGGTGTCGAAGGTGCCGGGACCGGTGAGTTTCGGATCGATGGGGAGCTGCGCGGCCAGCTGCTGCTCGTACGTCAGCTCGGGCGCGGGAGCGTCGGCCGACGGCGCGACGGGGGCGGCCACGCCGCCGTTCGGGGTGGGCCGGCCGTCCGAGCGGGACGCGGCCGTATCGCTGCGGTCCTTGCCGGTGGCGGTGGGCGCGCCGGCCCTGGTCTCGTCGGCGTCCGGGTCGAGGAACCCCTGGCCGGCGACGACCACCGCGAGGACGGTGGTGACCGCGGCCGCTGCCATGCCGGTGTAGGCGAGGGCCTTCTTGCCGCGGCCGGAGGCGGGCCGCTCCTCGACCGGATCGGCCGGCACCCGGGGGCCGGGCACGAGGCGGTGCGGGCCGGCCGAGGTGACGGGGGCCGGCCCGGGCGCGGTCGCGGGCTCGGACGCACGGGGAGCCGGCTCTTCGAGCGTGACCTGCGGGAAGCCCACCGCGGGCGTGCCGAAGGCCGGGGTGTCGTAGTCCCTCGGGGTGGCGGGGGACCCGGCCCGTGCCGCGGGGGCGGGACGGTCGCCGGAGCGCGGGCGGGGTACGCCCCGCCAGTCCCCGTACACGGAGTCGGGTCCGACGCCGGGGGTGCCGCCCTCGTACTGCTGGGGGTGGCCGCCGGCCCGCGCACCGTCGGCGGGCCGGTCCTGGGCCACGTATCCGTGGTGGGTGACGGTCGACTCGGGCCACCCGGCGAACGGGTCGCGGCCGCCGAAGCCGTCGCCGCCCGGGACGTCGTTGCCGAACGCGTCGTAGGCGTACCCGCCCCCGTCCCCGTGCCCGTCGGGATCCGGCTGCGCCTGCGGGCGCACCGCGGCAGGCGCCGGCGCCGGAACGGACTCCGGAGCGGGCGCCCCGGATTTTCGACTGTGTCGTCCCACGGCTCTCAGCCCCTGCCGTCTTCGGTGTCCCGGTCCGCAGCCCCCGCGCCGGTGTCGCGCAGCAGCTCCGTGAAGGCGGCGGCCACCACCTCGGGGTACTCCATCATCGCCACGTGCCCGGCCTCGGGCAGGCTCAGCAGCCGCGAACCGCGGAAGGCGGCGGCGGCCTTGTGCGCCATACGGTACGAGACCAGCTGGTCCCGGCCGCCGTAGACCAGCAGGGTCGGGGCGAGCACCCGCTGTGCCTGCCGCCACAGTCCGTGCTGGCCGCCGAGGGTGTAGGCGTCGACGATGCCGCGCGAGGTGCGGGTCATCACGTCCCAGAAGTACGGGAGCGCCATCCGGCGCTCCATCTCCTCGACGGCGTTGCGGAACCCTTCGGGAGTCACCCGGGAGGGGTCTCCGTAGCAGAGGTCCGTCACCCCCCGGGTGCGCTGTTCGGCGCTGAGACCC
Source organism: Streptomyces sp. NPDC058880 (assembly GCF_042742535.1). Classification (NCBI taxonomy): domain Bacteria; kingdom Bacillati; phylum Actinomycetota; class Actinomycetes; order Kitasatosporales; family Streptomycetaceae; genus Streptomyces; species Streptomyces sp. NPDC058880. The sequence continues at coordinate 5,935 of NZ_JBHYMC010000020.1, read as the reverse complement.
CGGGTCATCCGGCTGAAGAGCCCGGCCACCCCCGGCAGGGCCAGGAGCGCGGTCGGCACGGCCGACCGCTGCACGCGCAGCTCGGGAAGGGCGGGTGAGACGAGCGTCAGGGTGCGGACGAGGTCGGGACGGACGGCCGCGACCCGGGTGGAGACGGCGCCGCCGAGGGAGTTCCCGAAGAGGTGGACCGGCCCGCGCCCGGCGGCGTCGAGGTGGCGGATGACGGCGCGGGCGAACGCGGTGACGGAATAGTCGCGGTCGGCGGACGGCGGGGACCAGCCGAAGCCGGGCAGGTCCACCGCCTCCGCGTCGACGGTGTCCGCCAGCTGCTCCATGAGCGCCGACCAGTTCTGCGAGGAGCCGCCCAGGCCGTGCACGAAGAGGGCGGGCGGCAGGCCGTCACGCCGGGGCGGGCGGACCCGGACGGCCAGTTCCAGCCCGGGCAGCGCGGCGGTGCGCAGCTGCTCCCCGTCGGCCAGCCGGACCGCTCCGGCGGGGGAGGACGGTTCGGCGCTGGACCGCACGCCCGGCAGCTCGGTCGAAGACATGCGGGCAATGTTACGAGACGATCACGTTCCACTTGTTGTGTTCGCGGTCACAGTCTCATCGCGGATCCGCATAGCGGCGCCCCCGCGATCCTCCTAGGCTCGTAAGTGACACAAGGAAGCGAGGGGAGCGGCATGACTGTCGACCCTGCGGAGCCGGACACCTTCCGGGAGCGGTTTCCGGAATCCCTCGATCCTGAGGCACCCGAGGCTGATGTGGCGGAGCAGCAGGCCGATCTCCGGCCCGGCGACGACGACCCCGACTCCGGCCGCGAGGCGGGCCAGGCTGCGGACGGCGACGCCGCCGAGCAGGCGCGCGTGGTGCAGCTGGACGAGGACGACTACCGCTGACCGACCGTCGACCGACCGCTGACCAGCGCCTCCGGGCCGTCCGTACCGCGAGAAAAGTCGGCTCGAACCCTCCAGATTCGGTTACCGAAAAGTACGATGGCGGCGCGGCGCAGAGCGCCTGTGTTCTGAGAGAAAGTGGGAGGCGGCGTGACAGCCATCGAGCAGACCGAGGCAGCGCGTCCGCGGGGCACGCGACTGCCGCGCCGAGCCCGGCGCAATCAGCTGCTGGGCGCGGCCCAAGAGGTCTTCGTCGCCCAGGGCTACCACGCGGCCGCGATGGACGACATCGCCGAGCGTGCCGGGGTGAGCAAGCCGGTGCTCTACCAGCACTTCCCGGGCAAGCTCGACCTGTATCTGGCCCTGCTGGACCAGCACTGCGAGGCGCTGCTGCTGGCGGTGCGCACCGCGCTCGCCTCAACGACGGACAACAAGCTGCGCGTGGCCGCCACGATGGACGCCTACTTCGCGTACGTGGAGGACGAGGGCGGCGCCTTCCGACTGGTGTTCGAGTCCGACCTGACGAACGAGCCCGCGGTGCGCGAGCGCGTCGACCGCGTCTCGCTCCAGTGTGCGGAGGCCATCTCCGACGTCATCGCCGAGGACACGGGCCTGTCCAAGGACGAGTCGATGCTGCTGGCCGTGGGCCTGGGCGGGGTCTCGCAGGTGGTGGCCCGCTACTGGCTCTCCAGCGAGAGCCCGGTCGCCCGTGAGACGGCGGTCGGGCTGCTGACCTCGCTCGCCTGGCGCGGTATCGCCGGCTTCCCGCTGCACGGCGCGGAGTCCTGACGCCGTCCGGGCGGTGACGCGGCGGGGTCCTCGACGGATCCCCGCCGGTGTTCGCTGCCAGCGTGTCCGCTCTGCGCGGTCCGCATCCCCTCTCCGGGCTAATGTGGACCGCGTACGGCGCGGCTGATCGCGCGAACCGGATCGTCGGAGGGACAAAGCCGTGGAGGTCAAGATCGGCGTGCAGCACGCACCCCGGGAGATCGTGCTGGAGAGCGACCTGAGCGCCGAGGAGCTGGAGGGCATCGTCGCTGCCGCGCTGTCCGGCCAGGCGCCGCTGCTGAGCCTCACCGACAGCAAGGGCCGCAAGGTCCTGGTGCCGTCCGACCGCCTGTCGTACGTCGACCTGGGTGAGCCGACCACGCGCAAGGTCGGTTTCGGGGCGCTCTGAGAACTGTCCGAAACGGCCCGGTGGTTGATTCCGCCGGGCCGTTTCCGTTTCTTCCGCTTCGGGTAGGACCGCAGTGACCCGGTTTGCCCTGACGTATGGGAGAGACCTGATGCTGCTGTTGGAAGTGCTCGGCTCCGCGCTGCTGGGGCTCGCCCTGTCCGCCGCAGCCGTCCGAGGGTTCGCGCCCCGGCTTCCTTCTCGGTGGGTGGTGCTGGTCAGCGGAGTGCTGGGAGCGCTGTTCGGGGCCTATCTCACCCACTTCGCGCTGGGCCCGGGACACAACACGCTGCTGGCGACGTTCATCGGCTCGGTGCTGGTGTCGGCCGTGGTGCTGTCGCTGCTGCTCCGTCCGGCCCGCGGGCCCCGCAGGCGTCCCCACAGGACTCCGTTTTCGCTCCCGTCGCGGGGATGACCCCTGAAGCGGGCCCATGAGGCCCGTCTCGGAGGCCTCCGCACGGCATACGTCGGCCCCGGCGCGCACATGGCGCGCCGGGGCCGGCGGCGTTCGGGGACCGCCCGGTCAGGCGGCGAGGCCGAGGGCCGCCATCCGCTTGGTGTGGGCCTTGGTGATCCGGGTGAACATCTCACCGACCGCCGCGAGGTCGAAGCCCGCCGCCATCCCGTCGACGCCGCCCACCAACATGGTGGAGAGCGCGTCGCGCTCGGCGACCACGCGCTGTGCCTGCGAGAGGGCCTCGCCCATCAGGCGGCGGGCCCACAGGGCGAGCCGGCCGCCGCAGCGGGGGTCGGCCTCGATCGCGGCGCGCACCTTCTCGACGGCGAAGTTGCCGTGGCCGGTGTCGTCGAGCACGCCGAGCACGAGGGCGCGGGTGTCGGTGTCCAGGTGGGAGGCGACCTCGCGGTAGAAGTCACTGGCGATGGAGTCGCCGACGTACGCCTTGACCAGGCCCTCCAGCCAGTCGGACGGGGCCGTCTGGCGGTGGAAGGCGTCAACGCCCTGGGCGAAGGGCTCCATGGCGGCCGTGGGCTCGGCGTCGATCGTCGTGAGGCGGTCGCGGAGCCGCTCGAAGTGGTGGAACTCGGCGGAGGCCATCGCGGCGAGCTCGGCCTTGTCGTCCAGGGTGGGCGCGAGCTTCGCGTCCTCCGCGAGGCGCTCGAAGGCCGCGAGCTCCCCGTAGGCGAGCGCACCGAGCAGGTCCACGACGGCGGCCCGGTACTGCGGCGAGGCAGATGCGGTCGCCCAGTCCTGCGAGGCGATCCCGGTGGCCTCGGCGGGGCTGCTGTCGTCGGCGGGCGAGGCGTTTTCTACGGTCGGCATGCTCCGCACAATAGCCCGCCGAATGCCACCTCAAAGCACCACGTCTACTCACCGACTGTCCACCTAAACGCACCTACCCGGTGAATTCACCCGACACACCTGCGCGATTCCGGGGTACAGTGGTAATGCGCCTGCCGAATACTCGGCGGGCCATCCGAATGAGGATGCCCGGTCGGTGGCCCGATCGGCTCCAACCGACCGCCCTCGGTGTGGTGCGTACGTCCATGCGTACCGCCTCCCACGAGGGGCCCCCTCAGCGGCAGAGCGCTTGAGCGAAGGCCAGTGGTCCCGCGCAGCTTCGTACGTGGCAGTACTGCAAGCACAGCACGGTAGGACCCCCATCGCCGCCTCGCGCCGCGTCTCACAGAAGAGGCAGCACCCTGACTACGTTCCGAGACCTCGGGATCTTTCCCGAGACCGCCGAAGCCCTTGAAGCCGTCGGCATTGTGTCCCCCTTCCCCATCCAGGAGATGACCCTCCCCGTCGCCCTTTCCGGCACGGACGTCATCGGCCAGGCCAAGACCGGAACCGGCAAGACGCTCGGTTTCGGCCTTCCCCTGCTGGAGCGGGTCGTCGTCCCCGCCGATGTCGAGGCCGGGCGGGCCACGCCCGACCGGCTGACCGACGCCCCGCAGGCCCTCGTGGTGGTTCCGACCCGCGAGCTGTGCACCCAGGTCACCAACGACCTGCTGACCGCCGGCAAGGTCCGCAACGTCCGCGTCCTGGCCATATACGGCGGCCGGGCCTACGAGCCCCAGGTCGAGGCGCTCAACAAGGGCGTCGACGTGATCGTCGGCACCCCGGGCCGTCTGCTGGACCTGGCCGGGCAGCGAAAGCTCGACCTGTCGCGCGTGCGCGCCCTGGTCCTGGACGAGGCCGACGAGATGCTCGACCTGGGCTTCCTGCCCGACGTCGAGAAGATCATGGCCTACCTGCCCGCGAAGCGTCAGACGATGCTGTTCTCGGCGACCATGCCGGGCGCGGTCATCGGCCTCGCCCGCCGGTACATGACGCAGCCGACGCACATCCGCGCCGTCTCCGAGGACGGCGAGGGCGCGACCGTCGCCAACATCACGCAGCACGTCTTCCGTGCACACAACATGGACAAGCCGGAGCTGGTCTCCCGCATCCTGCAGGCCGAGGGCCGCGGCCTGGCCATGATCTTCTGCCGCACCAAGCGCACGGCGGCCGACATCGCCGAGCAGCTGGAGCGGCGCGGCTTCGCATCCGGCGCCGTCCACGGCGACCTGGGCCAGGGCGCGCGCGAGCAGGCCCTGCGGGCGTTCCGCAACGGCAAGGTCGACGTGCTGGTGTGCACCGACGTCGCCGCGCGCGGCATCGACGTCGAGGGTGTGACGCACGTCATCAACTACCAGACGCCGGAGGACGAGAAGACCTTCCTGCACCGTGTCGGCCGTACCGGCCGCGCGGGCAACAAGGGCATCGCCGTCACCCTGGTCGACTGGGACGACATCCCGCGCTGGCAGCTGATCAACAAGGCGCTGGGGCTGGACTTCCACGATCCGGTCGAGACCTACTCCACGTCGCCGCACCTGTTCGAGCAGCTGAACATCCCGGCCGGTACCAAGGGCGTCCTGCCGCGCACCGAGCGCACGCGGGCCGGCCTGAAGGCCGAGGAGCTCGAGGACCTGGGCGAGACCGGCGGCCGCGGCGGCCGGGCCGCCAAGGCCGCCACGGTGGTCGAGGAGCGTCCGGCCCGTACCCGCACGCCGCGCCAGCGTCGCCGTACGCGGGGCGGGGCCGAGGTCGGCGCCGAGGCCGCAGCCGTGTCCCCGGTGCCCCCCGTGGTCGAGGAGGCGCAGGCACCGGCCGGCGACGAGCCGCGCAGGCCGCGCCGCCGCCGGACCCGGGTGGGTGCGGTACCGGTGCAGTCCGCCCCAGCGGCGGTGGCCGAGGCCCCGGTGGCCGAGGCCCCCGCGGCGGAGGTGACCCCGGTCGCCGAGGAGGCCCCGGCCAGGCCGAGGCGCACGCGCACCCGCAAGGCCGTCGAAACGGCCCCGGAGCCGGACTTCCAGATGGCCCCCCTCGTCGAGCCGGCGCCCGTCCGGGCGCGCCGCCCGCGCAGGGTCGTCGAGACGACACCGGAGCCGGACTTCCAGATGGCTCCGCCCGTCGAGCCGGTTCGGGCGCGCCGCCCGCGCAGGGCCGCGGCCGCTCCGGTGACCCCGGCCGCCGAGGCCCCGGCGGTCGCCGTGGCCGAGGAGGCTCCGGCCAAGCCGAAGCGCACCCGCACCCGCAAGACCGCCGAAGCCGCCCCGGTCGCCACCGACGCCACCGCCGTGGCCGAGGAAGCTCCGGCCAAGCCGAAGCGCACCCGCACCCGCAAGACCGCCGAAGCCGCCCCGGTCGCCACCGACGCCACCGCCGTGGCCGAGGAGGCCCCGGCCAAGCCGAAGCGCACCCGCACCCGCAAGACCGCCGAAACCGCCCCGGTCGCCACCGACGCCACCGCCGTGGCCGAGGAGGCCCCGGCCAAGCCGAAGCGCACCCGCACCCGCAAGACCGCGGCCGCGCCCGAGGCATAGGACCCGGCACCTGCGCGGACGGCCCCGGCCCCCTTCCGAG